>CAYWNI010000014.1:0-18533 GCA_964459525.1 uncultured Lentimicrobiaceae bacterium
TCTGGGCTCGCGGCTTGCAGCCGAAACCGAAAAAGCAAGTTTAGGTATGTTTTTCATCAGCTCTCTGACGATGGTCGTTTTTCCAGACCCTGACGGGGCAGAGAAAACAATCAATTTACCTTTTACAAATTCTAACATAGGTATTACAATATATTAAAGAGTTGCTCCTTAATTTTTTCCAACTCATCTTTCATTAAAACCACGATTCGTTGCAAATCTGAATTATTCGCCTTTGAACCCAAAGTGTTTATTTCGCGACCAATTTCTTGGGTAATAAACCCCAGTTTTTTACCCGATGAAGTTTCATTTTCAAGCACTTCAAGAAAATAGTTGCAGTTGTTCTTAAGACGCACTTTTTCTTCTGTGATATCAAGTTTTTCAATATAATAAATCATCTCCTGTTCGAGGCGATTCATATCGACCTGTGCATCCATTAACTGCTTGTTTAAAGTAGTTAAAATACGGTCTTTAACTTTAGCAATGCGGTCTGCCTCAAATGAATCAACAGAGGAAAGCAAGGCCAGAATTTCTTGGATATGCGCGTGAAAACCAGTTGTAAGCAAAGTTCCCTCTTGCCTACGAAACGTATCGACGGAAGAAACAGCATTTTTAAATCCTTCGAAAACCACATCCCATTCAGACTCATCAGCAGAGAACTCTTGTGGAGTCAATACATCAGGCATTTTTAATATCATCGACAGCACATCCGAGGGCATCGGCTCACCTATGGTAGCAGCCAACTTTTTCACCAATTGATAGTATTGATCAACCGCAGAAGCGTTTATCTGCATAGCTCCTTCGGTGGTTTTGTCCTCAACAGCCATCACCACATCAACCTTGCCTCTTTCTAGCTCCTGCCCCAAAAGATTCCGGACAGCGATTTCTTTCTCTTTCATAGAGGCCGGTATGCGCATATTCAAATCGAGGGTTTTGCTATTTAGCGTTCTTATTTCGATGGTGTATTTCCGGTTTTCAGACTCAATAATTTGTTTTCCGTAGCCGGTCATGGATTTTATCATTAGAAAAGTATTTAATTGGCACAAAGATAGCAAAGTTACATGGAAGAAGATCAAAAAACAACCCTTCTATATAACCCAATACAGATAGCAAAAAAGTACTTGATTCACAATCGGAAACAAACACTTTTTCGTTACATTTGCCTCATGAGTTTCAGATTAAGGATTATAATGATGTTACTGGTTTTTTCACAAGTTGGTGAAGCCGCCCCCCTCGAAAGTATAGACAGCATCAAAACCATTCTCCCTCACCTTGAAGGAATAGAAAAGTTTAATTCATTTTTAAACTTGTCTGAATCATACTTATCATTATCGTTCTATGATTGTTTACAATATGGCGAAATGGCCGTTGAACAAGCTAAATCAATACACAACGACACCCTCGAGGCACTTGCGCTCAAAACTATAGGGAACAATTGCTATTACTTGGGAGAACTCGATCTGGCGAGCGATTATTACCGAAAATCATTGGCTAAATATAGCCAACTAAACCACCTTAAAGGGCGGTCAAATTGCTTAAACAATCTGGGGCTTGTTTTCGACGAAACCTCGGACTTTGATTCTGCCGGGCATTACTATCAGCGGTCTTATGATTTTGAAAAACTTGCCGGCAACCAATCAGGCATGGGCACAGCTCTTATCCAGCTTGGAAATACACATTACTACAACAACCAGTTTCAAGCTGCATTAGACAACTATTATCAGGCCATGCTTATTTTTAAAGAAGTGGGTGACGATCAGCTACTAGCCCGCTGTTATAATAGTTTGGGGATTATTTATCGCAGCTTTAATCAACAATCTAAGGCCCTGGATTATTACAACAATGCGATCTCAATCCTGCTAGAATCAGGCGACGACCGCAGTCTTTCTCAGGTAATGAATAATGCCGCCGAGATTTATAATTTCGACTTAAAAGACTACAAGAGAGCTTTAAGTTTCTACGAGCAATCGTTAAAACTAAAAGAAAAACTAAACGATAAAATAGGTATCGCTCTTACAAACAATAACTTAGGGACACTATACGCCAACATGGACAATATGGCAACGGCACTAAAATACTTTTACAACAGCAAAAAACAGTATGAGGAACTGGAAAGCGAAACGGGTCTTGTGATGGTTTTTTACAACATTGGAAATCTTTATGTTAAAGAGTTAGAACTAGATTCCGCCATTTTTTATCTAACAGCGGGATTAGATATGGCTGAAAAGAACGAATATATCGATTACATTACCTCATGTCAAGAATCGTTAATGCACTGCTACGCATACTCGGGGAATCGCTCGCAATATCGAAAGTTTTTTAACGCATACATTAAAAGCAAAGATTCACTTGTTCAGAAGTTGCATTTACTCCAAAGCGAACAAATCGAAACAAAGTACCGCATCGAAGAGATAAACCAAGAGGCGCTCCGCTTAGCACAATTAAATCTGGAAAAAGAGGAAGACATTCATTTATACAAACTGTTACTTATTGGTCTTGGGGCCTTGGTTTTTATCGTGGTTTTGATTTACGCATTGTTTGTTAAACCGAAGAATCGCGCATGAAAATAACTGAGCCATATTACCTTTTTGCGGAGCCGCTCAAATATTATCAAGCTATGATTGAAGATATTGAGTCGGCAAAAAAATACATCTACCTCCAAACCTTCCGCGTTGGCAAAGACATTATTGGCGATCGCTTTCGCCAAGCATTGACAAAAAAAGCCAAAGAAGGTGTGGAAGTCAAACTTTTGATCGACTATTGGGGAGCGGGATCAATTAATGCCGACTATTTTAAAGTACTCACAAAAAACAACGGTGAAGTACGTTTTTTTCAAAAAATTATTTTTAACTCCGACATTTTTACCCGCAGCCACAAACGTAATCACCGCAAGCTTTTGCTTATTGATGACGAAATCACTTATATAGGATCATCAAATATTACAGGTTACAACCTCAACTGGCGTGAATCGGTATTACGCATGAAAAGTGAAATCACAATCGATTTCGTCAAAATATTTAAACAGGATTTCAGGAATTTCAACAAATACAACATCAACACACAAGGGCGAACAGCCCTATTAAAAACACACAATTTTGAAATCGTTCGGGATGCGCCATCCATCGCCTTTAAAAAAATTAACAACAAGTTCATTAAATTGATCAAATCGGCCAAAGAGTCGGTTACTATTGAAACACCGTACTTTTTACCCGGATTTTTGTTACGGAAAGCCCTAATGGATGCTGCCCAAAGAGGCGTTGATGTTAAAATAATACTACCCAAACAGTCGGATGTTACCCTAATTGACATTTTGCGCAACAAATATCTTGGGCCACTCAACAACAAAGGAATCCAATTCCTTTTTTATCAGTTAAATAACCTCCATGCCAAGTTATTGCTCATCGATAAATCAGTATTTGCGATCGGGTCATCAAATTTCGATTACCGCAGCTTTAGGTATATGTACGAAATAATCCTGGTGGGTTCCAATGAAGACATTGCAAACCAATTGCATCAACACACCATACGCACACTCGATGACGCGCAGGAATTCAACTACTCTGCGTGGAAAAAACGCCCTTTAATAAACAAAATTTTTGAATGGTCATTGGTGCCTTTCCGTCATTTACTCTAATCTTTTGTATCGATATACAGTTTATTAGAATGACTCCAAATTTTAAAAATAATCCCTCCTAAATTATTTCAGAACACTGAAAATCACTAATTTTGAAAATTATTATTACATCAATTTTTTTTAACATCTTTAATATATTGAGCAATGACAGAAAAATTATCATCGGCTGAAGCCATGAAGTTAGAGGACAAGTACGGAGCACACAATTACCACCCACTACCAGTAGTGCTGTCAAAAGGAAAAGGAGCAAAGGTTTGGGATGCTGAAGGCAAAGAATATTTTGATTTCTTGTCAGCATACTCAGCTGTAAATCAAGGCCACTGCCATCCAAAAATAGTAAACGCCCTAGTTGAACAGGCACAAAACCTCACACTGACCTCAAGAGCATTTTACAATGACTCTTTAGGTCCTTATGAAAAATTTATTACCTCATTTTTTGGTTACGACAAGGTTCTTCCTATGAATACAGGAGCTGAAGCTGACGAAACCGCCCTTAAACTTTGCCGTAAATGGGCTTACGACAAGAAAGGAATAGAAGCCAACAAAGCCCAAATTATAGTATGTGCCGACAATTTTCATGGTAGAACAATAACAATCGTTTCTATGTCGACGGATCCGGAATCAAAGGCTAATTTTGGCCCCTACACTCCTGGTTTCATTGTTATTCCCTACAATGATCTTAACGCTTTAAAAGAAGCACTTGAAGATCCGAATGTAGCTGGGTTTTTAGTTGAGCCTATTCAGGGAGAAGCTGGAGTGGTTGTTCCCGACGAAGGCTATCTAAAAAAGGCTTTCGACATGTGCAAAGCCAAAAACGTACTCTTTATAGCTGATGAAGTTCAAACAGGCATTGCACGTACCGGAAAACTTCTCGCCTGCGACCATGAAGGAGTTCATCCAGATATTCTGATATTAGGCAAAGCCCTTTCAGGTGGCGCATATCCTGTTTCGGCAGTTTTAGCTAATGATGAAATTATGCTAACCATTAAACCCGGTCAACACGGATCAACCTTTGGTGGAAACCCAATAGCTGCTAAAGTTGCTGTTGCCGCACTGCAAGTTGTACAAGATGAAAAATTGGCTGAAAGAGCAGAAAAACTAGGCAACATTTTCCGTGAAGCCATGAGAAATATTCCTTCAAAAATGGTTGGCGTTGTTAGAGGAAAAGGCTTGCTTAACGCAGTAGTTATTAGCCCTAAAAACGGAAAAACCGCAATGGATGTATGTTTAAAAATGGCCGAAAACGGTGTGCTGGCCAAGCCAACACACGACCACATTATCCGCTTCGCTCCCCCATTGGTTATCAGCGAAGAAGAGTTAAGCCAAGCTATTAAACTAATTGAAAAATCGATCTTGTCTTTTGAATAGCGAAAGTTAGGACAAAAAGAAAAGCCCTCGGCCAGGCGGTCGGGGCTTTTCCCATATTAACCTAAAAACCCTCGTAGAAGAGGGATAACCCAAAAAATTAACCTGCTAAAGTTAATCGTTCTGTTAAGAACTTTACAAAGATACATCATTTTCTATTGAAAAGGCAAGTTTTGGTAAACTTTTTTAGCCTACTTCTCATTTATTCATCACCAAAATGTATTCTTTTTAAAGAGAGTTCTTTACAGCGGCAAACAAACACCGCTAACAGCCAACTCTCCACCACAAACTTGTATGTAATTTATCATACAACCTTTTTTTTTGAAAAATTAGCATAATTCGAGGGCAGAAAAAGAGATCAGAAAAGTATTATAATGAAGAAAAAAGACCTTTTCCTTCATTGCTATCAAAGCTTCTCATGTTCAAAATCCTTACGGCGTAGCTCAAAGTTCTTTCCGAGATATACCTTCCGCACATGTTTGTCGTTGGCCAGTTCCTCTGCAGACCCAGATTTTAGAATTGAACCCTCGAAAAGCAGATAAGCCCGGTCAACAATAGTCAGCGTTTCGTGGACATTATGATCGGTGATTAAAATACCGATATTTTTATTTTTTAACTTAGAAACAATTAATTGTATGTCTTCAACAGCTATAGGGTCCACTCCAGCAAAAGGTTCATCAAGCAGAATAAATTTTGGATCTACAGCTAAGGCTCTGGCAATTTCAGTTCTGCGTCGTTCCCCTCCCGACAACTGAATGCCTTTACTTTTTCGAATATGCTGAAGACCAAACTCATCCAAAAGCGACTCCAGTTTTTCATTCTGCTGACTTTTAGAAAGCTTGGTAAATTCCATTACGGCCCTGATATTATCCTCAACACTCAGGTGGCGAAATACTGAAGCTTCCTGAGCCAAGTAACCAATTCCACGCTGAGCACGTTTGTACATTGGCTCGTCGGTAATTTCAACATCATCCAAAAACACATTTCCAGAAAGCGGTTTAATCAGCCCTACAATCATATAAAAATTGGTCGTTTTACCGGCACCGTTAGGGCCAAGGAGTCCAATAATTTCACCTTGATTTACCTCGACGCTTACTTGATTTACAACAGTTCGTTGCTTGTATTTCTTAACCAGGTCTTTTGTCCAAAGTTTCATAACTAGCTGATCGTTTTTTAAATAATGCCTTCACGTAATATATCATGCAAATGAATTATCCCCATATATTCCTCATCATTAACTACCGGAAGCTGGGTAATATTGTTCTGACGCATAATATCAAGTGCTGCTACCACCAATTCGTCGCCACTGATCGTCATGGGTTTTTGCGTCATCACATCCTCAGCACGAATCCAAGAAAAATCCTTGTTTTTTTCAATCATCCTTCTCAAGTCTCCATCGGTGATAACACCAACAAGCTTTTTGTTTTTAATTACAGCTGTAGTACCAAGACGTTTCGATGAAATCTCAATAATAACCTCAGGCATAAGTGATAAAACGTCTACAGCTGGCTTTTCATTTTGTTGCGATAAATCAGAAACCCGTAAATACATTCGCTTACCCAAGGCACCCCCAGGATGAAAACGAGCAAAATCATCAGCTGAAAAACCCCGCAACTCCAACAGACTAACAGCCAGCGCATCGCCCATAACCAACTGGGCAGTTGTACTGCTTGTTGGCGCAAGGTTATTCGGACAAGCTTCCTTATCGACAGTGGCATCGACCACAAAATCAGACTGCAAAGCAAGATATGAATTTACATTTCCCACGAGTGCAATTATTGGATTACGCATCGACTTCAACAAAGGAATTAGCACTTTAACTTCAGGAGTTTCACCACTTTTAGAGATGGCAATTACGACGTCGTCCTTACGGACAATACCCAAATCGCCATGAATGGCATCAGCGGCATGCATAAATATTGATGGTGTACCTGTAGAGTTAAAAGTAGCTACAATTTTTTGCGCAATATTGGCGCTTTTTCCAATTCCGGTAACAATAACCCTGCCCTTTGATTTATACAACAAATCAACCGCACCCACAAACTGATCGTTGATCGATTCATTCAGCTTTTTTATGGATTTCCATTCATTTTCGATAGTAGATAAGGCTGCTTTTTTGATTTTTTCTTCTGCTTTCAACATTTTTTTATAAAAATTGATGCTTATGCAATTTTTTAGTATTATATTTGTTCAAGTCCGAGCGAAGTTGTCATTTCAATAAAACTACAACATCGTAGGATCGGTTTTTAATTTTTTATTACAAAGATATGTTTTATCTACCTATATAATGTACGAAGGAAAAGATAAATACAAGACCAAAGAAGTACTGAAGTCCTTTTTTGGATTCACCAAGTTTAAGGGGAATCAGGAAATAATTATCGAAACCCTGCTTTCAGGGAACAACACTTTTGTGGTGATGCCCACTGGTGGTGGGAAATCACTATGCTATCAGTTGCCGGCTTTACTAAAAACCGGAACTGCCATTGTGGTGTCGCCGCTAATTGCGTTAATGAAGAACCAGGTCGACATGATCAGGAACTTCGCTACCCAATCAGGCATTGCACACGTGATGAATTCCTCCCTGTCGAAAGCAGAAATAAATGAGGTGCGAGAGGACTTGCTTTCAGGCAAAACCAAATTGCTCTACATGGCTCCTGAATCGCTAACAAAAGAAGAAAACATTGAATTCTTAAAAAGAATCGAGATCTCATTTTTTGCCATCGACGAAGCACACTGTATTTCAGAATGGGGACATGATTTTAGGCCGGAATACCGCAAACTCCGAACCATTATCAACGCAATTAATGCCAACATTCCAATTATAGCGCTTACCGCAACCGCAACACTAAAAGTTCAGGAAGACATTCTTAAAAACCTTGAAATTGTTGATGCAAATGTTTTTAAAGCCTCTTTTGATCGCGACAACCTGTATTACGAGGTTCGCCCCAAGACCAAAGATGTGATTAAAGACATAATAAAGTATATAAAAACCCAGCCGAATAAATCGGGAATTGTGTATTGCCTAAGCCGAAAAAAGGTTGAAGAAATAGCTGAATCACTTGTTGTTAACGGCATACGCGCGTTACCTTATCATGCAGGCTTGGATGCCGCCACCCGACGAAACAACCAGGACATGTTCTTGATGGAGAACGTGGAGGTAATCGTGGCCACCATTGCCTTCGGTATGGGAATAGACAAACCCGACATTCGCTATGTGATCCATCACGACATTCCAAAAAGCATCGAAGGTTACTATCAGGAAACCGGTCGCGGAGGACGTGATGGAGGCGAAGGCAATTGCATCACCTTCTACAACTACGACGACATTCAAAAACTGGAAAAGTTTATGAAGGATAAGCCTGTGGCTGAGCAAGAAATTGCCAAGGAACTGCTTTTTGAAACGGTTGCCTACGCAGAGTCATCTGTTTGCCGACACCGGCTTTTGCTACACTATTTTGGGGAAGCATACCCGAGAGACAACTGCGGAGCATGTGACAATTGCTTGAGTCCCAAAGAAAAATATGAAGGAAAAGAAGAAATACGTTTGGCATTAAAAGTTATTTCAGGACTTAAAGAGCAGTTTAAGGCTAAAATTGTAGGCGAGGTAATTGCCGGAAAGAAAAGTGGCGATGTAAAAAGCATAAAACTCGACCAGTACAAATCTTTTGGAGCAGGTAGCCAGCACGATGCGAAATACTGGGTAATGATCATCCGGCAAGCCCTAATACATAAACTGGCCGAAAAGGAAATCGAGAATTATGGTATTCTGCGGGTAACGGAAGATGGAAAAAAATACATCAAAGAACCTTACAGTATACTTATTGCAAAAGACCATGATTACGACTCTTCAGATGATGACGATGTAATTGTAAATGCAGGAGGGCAAAAAGGAAGCGGTGCCGACCCAGCACTTTTTGCTTTATTAAAAGACCTCAGAAAAGACATTTCAAAAAAAGAAAATCTGCCTCCTTTTGTAATCTTTCAAGATCCGTCGCTCGAAGATATGGCGATTCAATACCCAATAAATGAAGAAGAATTAAAGCAGATTGTCGGTGTTGGCGCAGGTAAAGCATCAAAATACGGAAAACCATTTATTAACTTGATACAAAACTATGTTGATGAAAACGAAATTACACGACCTAACGACATGGTTATAAAATCTGTTATCAATAAATCCGGATTAAAAGTTTACATCATCCAAAGCATTGACCGCAAATTACCACTTGATGATATTGCGTATGCAAAAAACCTATCTTTATCGGAAATGTTAACCGAAATTGAGCGCATTGTTCTCTCTGGAACGAAGCTTGATATTGGTTATTACATCAACGACAAAGTGGATGAATACCATCAGGAAGATATTTACGACTATTTCTCGGAAGCCGAAACAGATTCAATCGAAGACGCCCTTGAAGAATTAGGCGAATCTGAATACAGCGAAGAAGAAATTCGGCTGATGCGTATTAAGTTTTTATCTGAAGTAGGTAACTGATATGCGGGTAATATTGAATTCCATTCTTTTTTTGGTGCTGATATTGCTGCTCCCATCATGCTACGAACGTCATTTTGAAGGTTCGCCCAAGCCCGAAAAGCTTCTTTCGCACGAACAAATGATTGAAATTTTAACCGACATTCAACTTGAGGAGGCTCGTGTAGTGGCTCAAAGAGATAAAGACAAAGCGTATAACAATACAGCCACGCAATACAAAGAAGATATTGTTAAAAAATATGGAATCTCGGTAGAAGAGTTTGTCGAAAATCTTAATTACTATCAGGATCAGGATGAAACCTTGATTGATATTTACGATGAGGTGTTAGCCAATTTGAGCCGCATGCAAGAAGATGTAAAACGGCAATTAGAAGAGGAAAAAGAGCTCAAAAGAATAAATGATTCTATTGCTGAGGCAGACAGTATCAATCTGGTGATTTCCGATAGCCTGAAACAGATTGCAGACACCAATCTGATAGCTAAACCATTTACTTTGAAAAAATAGCCTTTCTCGATTCTACATCAATGCCATCACTTAGCTCGTAATTGAAGTTAAGCTTTGATTCGTTGACAAAAGAGCCCGTTCCTGTAACCGAATAGCTATTGGAGAGCGTTTGGCTTTCGATAACAATAGAATTACCCACTACCAAACCAACAGCCACCTGACCCAAATCAGCGAAATTACTGAGCAAGACTTCGGAAGAATTCAATGGGTTATAAGCAATATCCACCTGATAATTGATTCGGAGAGCCTGATCGCTAACACTCCACGTGCCCAGAAATTTATCCGTAGGATTGAGGTCGTTATTGTCGTCAGGAATGCATGACCCAAAAAACAACAACACAAAAACCGCCCCAACAAAAACGGAAATTATTTGGTTTCTCATAAAATAAAAATTACAAATTGCCCACCTACGTACTACTGGTTCGAAACCACAACTTTTTCAAAAGTATGCAGTCCATTATCACTGCGAATTTCAAGAACATAAATCCCATCAGGAACAGCATTTATGTCGAGTGTGATCGTTTGATTTCCAGATGTGTTCAGGCTAATTCGATCCGACAGCAACTTCCTTCCGGCAAGATCTAAAAGAGCAAGATCAACAAAACTCGACTGATTAAAATCAGAGGCAATATGCAGCAAACCTTTGGCTGGCTGTGGGTATAGCTTTAAGTTTTGGGAGTTTAACATGGAATCCTCATTTACGCCAACATAAAAGCCACCTGCATTCAAAATTGCCTGGGTAAGATTTTCCTCATCGGGCACCCAGATATACTGTTCAACAATTTGATGATCAGGAGTAATAACAATCACGGTAGGATACGACAAAATGTTATAATCGCCATACACGAGGTTACCACCTCCCTGGCTACCGCTCGCGGTGGGATAGGTCAGTCCGAAAATTGAGTCAAATTCAGAAACACCCTGGTTGTCGTTTCCCCAATTAATTCCCATGAAATATACATTTCCTTCATTCGCACCAAATTTTTCATAAGTAGCCTGAAAATCATCAGCATAATCCTGACAAGGGCCACAAGATGTAGAGAAAAAGTCGATTACAACAATTTGTTGGTTGTCGTCGAGCAAGGGAAAAAGGTAAATCGTTTCACCATAAATGGTTTTAACGTGAAAATCAACAGCTTCAGTTAAGGCAGTTTGTGCTTTTGTTGTAAAAAAAGCAAACATGAGTAAAGATAAGAATAGTTTGTTCATAGTGAGTTTGTAGTTATTTTAGTTGATTAAACACCTGGGTTGCGAGTCGGCTTGCGCCAATGCGGAAGAGGTCTTTTGTTAACCATTCGTCGCCCAGGGTTTGTTTTACCAGAGAATAATACACCATTGCTTCGTCAGAAGTAGAAATTCCGCCAGCAGCCTTAATTCCAATTTTTTTTCCAGTCAACTGATAATACTCTTTGATGGTATCCAGCATAACCAAGAAGGCTTCGGGTGTTGCCGCAGGAGTAATTTTTCCGGTAGAAGTTTTAAGAAAATCGGCACCAGCTAGAATTGAAATCTCGCTGGCCTGCCTAACCAAGGCAACAGATTTAAGCTCCCCCGTTTCCAGAATAACTTTCAAATGTGCCTGACTACAAGCAGATTTAATGGCTTCCACCTCATCAAAAACAAAAGCTGAGTCGCCTTCAATTAGTTTACCACGCGATATAACCATGTCAATTTCATCGGCACCCATGCGCACGGCATAGGCCACCTCATCGACACGCAAACCCAATGGCGACTGACCACTAGGAAAAGCGCCCGCAACGCAAGCTGTTTTAATGCCCGAGTTAAGCAACAGCTGATGCACCAATTCTGCAAACACAGGATAAACACATACTGCTGCCACAGGAGGAATTTCTTTTTCTGCGGATTGCAAATCAAGTGCCTGATGGCAAAGCAGACCTACCTTTTCATTTGTATCATCGCCACTAAGCGTAGTTAGGTCGATGAAAGAAAAAATCTGACGTAGCCTTTTCTGACAATCTAATTCAGGTTCGATTTTCAAAATGGCTGCAATTCGCTTTTCCAGCGTTTCGAAATCTGTATTATAAGGTTGAAACATACAGGTGTGTATTTTTGAACAAAAGTAATAACATTGTCATTCATGAAGCGAACAATAACCTGAAAAACCGTAATCAGCACATTACGATACCGGAAAAGAATCCGTTTTCGTAACGAATCACAACCTTTACAGCTGATTCAAAAACAGCAATTGAATAGGAGTAACAAATATATTTAGCTTTTATTCATCTGATTAAAAAGCATTTAGAAAGATACTAAAAAGATCCTGAAAATTTGGCACGCAAATTGGAAAACCGGAAACTAAACACAGTAAAATGTTTTCGTTTAGCACAGATAAAGAAAAAAAATCAAGTGGGGTGAAATACCAAAAGTATTTCAAGTGCGAACGCTGTGGTTACATCAGTATAGTTAAAGAATCAAATTGTCCTGTCTGTAAAAAAGATGGGCTTACAATTAAAATGAAATAAATTTCCTGCTATGAAAGTAAATCAATACTATTCGATTCAGCAAATTGAAGTAAGTGGTTTGACTGAAAAAAAAGTGAAAGATGTTAACGCTTCCATCTTCACAAAAGACAGCAAAGTGTATTTTTTTGAACCTGCTGGCGAGAAACAAATGCGGCTTTACTCTATTATTAACGAGCGATCCTTTTTCCTTTAAGCTTCGGATTTATTCCGAGAAAACCTGCAAAACTAGAAATCCCGCTCTAACCCAAGGCGGGATTTTTTTATGCCTTTTTTTTCTTGCTTTCAGCAATTAGTTGGTGACATACTCTAAACTTCCATGTTATTATTTTGACGCCTACACCGAACAGAAACTACCACCAGGGTTTCGTGCATTTGATGTGCGCCAACAAATCTTAAAAGAATCACATACTTTTGCAAAAAAACAACAACATGGAAGAACCAACACTGCATAACAACCAACGCAAAACAAGTTGGGTTATCTTATTGACAGCCATCACCATGATAGCAGAAATATTCTATGGACTTTCATCAGGTTCGATGGCACTTTTGGCTGACGGCATACACATGGGGTCGCATGTTTTGGCTATCGGACTGAGCTGGTTAGCTTATAAAATCATAAGAAGAATTATCGCTAAAAACCCTGCAAACGCAAGCAAGACAGACAAAATACTATCCTTCGCAGGATACAACAGCGGGCTCATACTGCTCGTTTTTGCAGGTATTATACTCGTGGAAGCAATTAAACGGCTTTACAATCCAATCGACATTGAATATAGGGAAGCTATTCTTGTAGCGATAATCGGCTTGGTAGTTAACATAGTGAGTGCCTTTCTGCTGCATAACGACAAAGAACATTCTGATCACAACATACGTGCTGCATACCTGCATGTATTGGCCGATGCGCTAACCAGTTTGTCGGCAATTGCTGGTCTAACCGTTGCCATGATATGGCATGTTTTCTATATTGATTCGCTTGCTGCCATCCTAAGTTCGTTTGTTATTATTTCCTGGTCGGTAGGTTTGCTGAAAGACTCGGGCAAGATGTTGTTGGATATTGACAAATAACGCGAAACTAAACCAAACAACGTTTTTCAGTATATGGCAAAAGTGTTTATTGAGATAGAAAATGTGAAGAAATTGTTTTGCACAACCACAGGCTAGCCCTATAAATGCAAAATGTCTTCCGGATGAATGGAAGAAAACAAACCGCTTATGATGCCAATTTACTTTGGCTTCTCACCGAAGAAGTCCTTCTCTATACCTACTTTTAGGTATTTTGTAAACAATTAAAGATATTTTGGTCTTTTTTTCTTTTATTGTTTTATCTTTGCAGTCTAACCATTAAAAACAGTTCTAAATGCAGTACATAGAAAACTTTACAATCGCAGATATCGTAGCGCATGATTTCAGGACTTCGGACGTATTTCGCAAACACCAGATAGATTTTTGCTGTGGCGGAAACATAAAATTAAATGATATTGAAAGCCATTACGATGTTAAGCCAGCCATGCTTATTTCGGAGTTAAAGACCATTTTTAGCGACCAGAAGTCGAATGTTTTTAATTACAACGACTGGGATTTGGACTTTTTGGCAGACTTTATTGAACGCACCCATCATAAGTATGTACGCACTGAAGTTCCAGTACTGATGGCCTATCTGGCAAAAATTGCAGAAGTGCACGGTGAAAATCACCCTGAGCTAACCGAGGTATATGATTTGTTCAAGAATGCAGCGGCGGTGTTACTTACCCATATGGAAGATGAAGAAAAAGTATTTTTTCCATTGGTTCGGCAACTGTCAAAGGCAAAAAATGAAGCACAAGCCAGCAGCATCGAACAAATAGACATCCTTACAAACAAACTAAATCAACTGATTTCTGAACATGAAACAGAAGGCGAACGTTTTAGAACAATTGCCCGTCTAACCTCCAATTATGTAGTCCCAGAAGATGCCTGCAACACATACATGGTCGCCATTTCAAAGCTGGAAGCCTTTGAAAAAGACCTTCATCAGCACATTCATCTCGAAAACAACATCCTTTTTCCAAAGACAGTCTCCTTACAATCTACTCTTTAACAAAATGATATGTTCTCTCAAGCTTGTAAATACGCCATTCGCGCACTGATATATTTAGCCAGTAAGGCCGATTCCATATCTAAAACAGGTTTGCGAGAGATCGCTACCGAAATTGAATCACCGGTTGCCTTTACGGCCAAAATAATGCAAGTATTAAGCAAACAAAACCTGGTAAATTCAACAAAAGGACCAAATGGTGGCTTTTACATCGATCCTCAAGTTCCTGAAATCAAGTTAATTCATGTGGTTAACGCCATTGATGGGGTTAACTCTATCAATGGCTGCGGACTTGGCTTAAATTCTTGCTCTGAATCACAACCCTGTCCCATTCATCATGAATTTGCCGCCATAAGAACGGCCTTGTCGGATTTGCTTGAAAGGCAAACAATCCAGCAATTGGCTCAGGAACTAAATGAAGGAAAATCAGTGCTCAAGCACCATTTTGTTTAAGCATGTGAATAAAAAGGATAAACTTCACTAAATTACTAATTCGACTATGAAAACACAAAGCTATTTTTTAACGATCATTGTCTTTTCTATTTTTATTCTGAGCAGTTGCTCAGAAACCACCAACCGTGTAATCATCAACGTAAACGAAGATATTGAAGGACAGATAAATGCGATTCTAACTGATGCGCCTGAAGTGCCGCCGCACATAACCACCAAAACCAACACCAAAGTAATTGTTGAGCTTGAAATAATTGAAAAGCAAATGCGCCTTGCAGATGGTGTTGACTATACTTTCTGGACATTTGGAGGTAAAGTTCCGGGCAAGTTTATAAGGGTAAGACAAGGCGATTTTATAGAGTTTCACCTACACAACCATCCCGATAATATGCTACCTCACAATATTGACCTCCATGCAGTAAATGGCCCAGGAGGCGGTGCCGAAGCCTCGCTGATTGCGCCAGGAAAAAGTGCCCAGTTTAGCTTTAGGGCGTTGAATCAGGGATTGTATGTGTACCATTGCGCCACCGCACCTGTAGGTATGCATATTGCAAACGGAATGTATGGCCTTATTCTGGTAGAGCCTCTCGAAGGGCTTCCTCCTGTTGATCATGAATTTTACGTAATGCAGAGCGAGTTCTACACATCAGGCAATTATGGCGACCGTGGGCATCAGGATTTCGACATGCAAAAAGCATTGGATGAGCACCCAGATTATGTGGTAATGAATGGTTCAGTGGGTGCTGCAACTGGCGAAAATGCCATGAAGGTAAAGGTGGGCGAAACCGTTCGCTTATTCGTGGGAAATGGTGGCCCAAGCCTGGTTTCGTCATTCCATGCTATCGGTGAGATTTTCGACAAAGTATATATTGAGGGTGGTTCGTTAGTAAACAACGATGTTCAAACAACACTCATTCCCGCCGGAGGTTCAGCCATTGTGGAATTTACCTGCGATGTTCCAGGAACGCTTCATTTGGTTGATCATAGCATTTTCAGAGCGTTTAACAAAGGTGCTTTGGCACAGATTAAAGTCATTGGCGATGAAAATCATGAAATATACACAGGAAAGGAAAAAGAAGAAGTATATCTACCTGAAGGCCCTGCAATCCAGAAAATTGGCAAGGAAAAGACCGAGAATGAAAATCCCCTGATTGAACTCAGCTTTGAAGAAAGCATGAAAGCAGGTGAACTCCTGTATAAATCCAATTGTATGGCGTGCCACATGGATCACGGAAATGGAATCGCCGGAGTCTTTCCTCCACTCGTAAATTCAGACTTTTTGCAAGCCCAAGAAGACATGGGTATTGGCATTGTAATAAATGGTTTAAAGGGCGAAATAATGGTAAATGGCATCAAATACAACAACATCATGCCCGCTGTTTCGCTGTCAGATGATCAGGTAGGCAGCATTATAACCTATATTCAAAACAAATTTGACAACAAAAGTGGTTTAGTAAAAGCCGCTGATGTTAAAACACGGAGAAGTGAAGACTAAAATGTCATTTAACATAATTAGCTTAGCGTTGGTCGGTTTGTTTATTGGCTCACAAATTACCGCACAGGAAAACATGAGACAAATACCAACTGGGAGCTACAAGCCATTTATAAAAGGCGCATCGAGCGAGGTAACTGTTGATGTGTTTTTACTGGACGAATATGCTGTTACAAATGCTGATTTTCTGAAATTTGTAGAAGCAAAGCCGGTTTGGGCACCTGATCAAGTAAAAGCACTATTTGCCGATGAGGATTATCTAAGTTATTGGCCTGAGAACTATTGGGAAGACACAAACCTGAAAAAAAACAAAAAACCTGTGGTAAATATTTCCTGGTTTGCGGCTAATGCCTATTGCAAATGGAAAGAAAAACGATTGCCCACATTGCAGGAATGGGAATATGCTGCTATGGCTTTACCTTTAGGAGAAACCGATAGCGCAACACTTATTCAAATAAACACCAATTGGTACAGCAGAAAAACACCACAGCATTCCGACGTTGGTAGTATATATGAAAATCAATATGGAGTCTGGGACATGTATGGCCTGATTTGGGAGTGGGTTTACGATTTTAACAGTGTGGTTTCCAATGATGACTCACGCAACAGCGAGAATGTATCTACAGGTTTGTTTTGTGGCAGCGCCTCGCTAAATGCCAGCGATGCAAGCGATTATGTTTCCTTTATACGCTTTGCATATCGCGGAAGCTTGAAGGGAAAATACACAACAAGAAAAATGGGATTTAGGTGCGCCAAATCCGTTGACTAATGTCTAAAAAATAATATTATGAAAAAATCAATTTACTTATCACTGGTGATTCTTCTATCATTTTCAGCATATTCACAAGAAAGCAAAACCGAGAAAGCCTCCCCAAGCAAGACTGTTAACAGTACTGACTCAAAACAAGATGTCTTGCCTGAGACATCTATTTATCAGCTGAATCATCAATGGAAAGATCAATTTAACCAACCATTCAAGCTGGTTGATTTAATGGGAAATCCCGTTGTCATCACCATGATGTTTACACATTGCGAGTATGCCTGTCCGATGATGGTAAATGACCTGAAGTTGATAAAAAGTCAACTCCCTAAAAAACACAAAGACATAAAATTTGTTCTAATCAGTTTTGATCATCTACGCGATACAGCAAATCGGCTTCTTGAATATGCTAAAACACAGGGTTTGGATGAAAACTGGATACTACTTCATGGCGATGCCGAACAAATCAAGGAGATTTCGGTGGTACTGGACATCAGTTATGAGCAAATGGAAAATGGCTCGTTTGCCCACAGCAACAAAAAATTGGTTTTAGATAAAACCGGCACAGTGGTTTTTTCGATAGATGGTTTGCAAACCGATCCATACCTTGTTATTAGCGCACTCAATAAAACATGGTAAACCAGTCGTTGTGATTTAGTGTTATTCATGATCTCACCCTCCACTCAGCGCAGTTTCCTAACCATACTCATCGATATATAGATTTATAACGCATCTGTATCAATAAGCAAAAGTTTAAATTGCTATCGCACTAACCTTGGCATGCATTTTCAACGCGCGACCAAATCACCTATTGTTTAACGTAAGCAAAGAAGTAAAGTAGCACAAAAAACGTCCTGAAATACCATCCTCCTTGATGAACACGAGCAAAAATCCACAATGAGCGATAAGTTCATTTTGAACCCCAAGTCACATGCAATTACAAAATCACCACTAAAATCTGGTGCAACTAAAAGTGATTTAACTACAATTAATTCGTCTGTTTGAGCCAGTTCAACATATAACTTAATATGCGTTGAACCGAGCTGAACTTGTTGCAACCGCTTTCTTTTGAAACATCTATATTTGCCAAGGCAAATTTAATATTGAATCAGAGCGTTTCATTTGCCACTTAAATACAAGAATTAAACACTATAGTATCAATGAGCAAGCAGCAAATCGAGGCAACGGCTTACCAATACGCTTTAATAATAATTCTTTTGGTAGCCATAGCTTACAGAGGGGGTAGGGAATTCTTATTCCACAAAAATGAGGTAGAAGTTACGG
>CAYWNI010000015.1:0-18480 GCA_964459525.1 uncultured Lentimicrobiaceae bacterium
AAAAACAATTAGGATAATCAACTGACCAAAAACGGCGGAAGTCATCATTTTAGTGGCACTCGAAGCTGTTATTTTATCAATAAGGTTTTGTTTCCCTTCTTTTGTTTCGTTGTCTAACAAATCTTTTTGCGATGATATTTTAAAGGCAATATACTCCACAATGATTACCGCCCCATCAATGATAATTCCAAAGTCGATGGCTCCCAAACTCATGAGGTTGGCATCAACGCCAAAAACATACATCATGCCCAGAGCAAAAAACAGACTTAAAGGAATTACAGAGGCAATTACAAGACCCGACCTCAAATTCCCAAGCAATAAAACCACCACAAAAATCACAATCAAACATCCCAAAACAAGGTTCTCTATTACCGTGTTAGTTGTTTTGTCGATGAGCTCACTACGTTCTAAAAAAGCATTGATAAAAACCCCTTCAGGCAAAGTACTTTGAATGGAAGCTACCCGCTCTTTTACCAGATTGATTACTTTATGCGAATTGGCATCCTTTAGCATCATCACTTGTCCGAGCACTTTTTCGCCTTCGCCATTTCCTGTTATCGCACCAAATCGGGTAGCATAACCATCTTGAACTACAGCCACATCCTTAACAAGCAAGGGTTTTCCGTCCGTATTTTTTATTACTATGTTCTCAATATCCTCAATTGAGCCCACAAGTCCTTCACCCCTGATGAAATAACTCTGGTTGGTTTTTTCGATGTATCCTCCGCCTGCAATGTCGTTGTTGTTTTGAAGCGCCTCAAATATTTCTGTTATCGAAACGCCCATTGAATTGAGTTTGGACGGACTGACAGAGACCTCGTATTGTTTCAGAAATCCACCCCATGTGTTTATTTCAACAACACCTGGTATGCCCGAAAGCTGTCGTTTCACGATCCAATCCTGTATGGTTCGCAAATCCATTGTGGAGTAAAGAGAATCATATCCGGGTTTTGTATCGAGGATGTACTGGTAAATCTCGCCCAACCCTGTTGAAATAGGTCCCATTTGAGGTGTCCCCATGCCTTGGGGAATATTTTCGGCTGCTGTTTTTAGTTTTTCCGCTATTAGCTGTCGGGGCAAATAGGTGCCCATATTTTCCTCAAAAACAATGGTTACCACCGAAAGGCCAAATTTGGAAATAGACCTTATTTCAACTACTCCGGGCAAATTGGCCATTTCGAGTTCAACCGGATAGGTGATAAACTGCTCGACATCCAATGTGGAGAGATTGCGTGAAGTTGTGATTACTTGCACCTGATTGTTGGTAACGTCAGGCACCGCACCGATGGGTATCTGGGTAAGTGCAAATAGTCCAAATCCAACAATTGTGGCAGTAAACAGCAACACAATCAATTTGTTGGCAATACTAAACTGTATAATTTTATCTAACATACTTCAAACTACTTTATCTTTTTCGATTGTTTGGTTAGCCGCTTAAGTAACCCCGACCCAGCTTCTTCGAGCAAATCAAGAACCAGTTCAAAGCCTTGCTCATTCCCATAATAGGGATCTGGAATGCCATGTTGCTTAGGGTTATCCATGAAATCCGTCATCATGTGTATTTTAAGTAAATCGTTGGAATTACGCACCATTATTTTCAGATTTCTTACATTTTCATCATCCATCCCGATGATGTAATCAAATTGATCAAAATCTGTATCAGGAATAAATTTTCTTGAAATGGAAGTAAGATTATAACCTCGCTTGGTGGCATGCTGTTGCATACGGAAATCCGCATTTTCACCGATATGATAACCCGATGTTCCGGCTGAATCTATGTCAAATAAATCGGCAACGCCTTCTTTTTGAACAATATAGCTGAAAACAGCCTCCGCCGATGGCGACCGACAAATGTTTCCCAAACAAACAAATAGTATTTTCTTTTTCAACAGTATTGTTTTTTCAAAAGTAATACAATTCCATCTATAAAACTAATGTTTATTAATTTACAAAGTGTAGAGCTTAAGATGCAGTTCAGGTATTTTTTGTAATAAAACTACGCCAACTTGACCACTCTAAAAGACAAGAAAACCAAAGCCAATTAAGAATACATAAATTTTAATTCACGAGGTAGGTTGTTTCAAACAATGTTTGTAAATTTGTTAATTATTTAACAATCTGATGAAACCATGATTAGTAAACTTGATGATATGTTTGAAGTGCTTAAGGCACAGGAAAAAAAAGTGCTTGTGGCAGCCTATGCTAACGACTCACATTCGATAAGTGCCGTAAGCATGGCCATCGACCAAGGTTTAGTTTCGGGTACGCTAGTAGGCGACTTGGAAACAATAACCCAAGTTTGTAAACAAGAAGGGATAGATGCTTCCAAGTTCACTATTGTGCACGAGCCCGATGAGATGAAAGCTGCTGAAAAAGCTGTTGCCCTGATTAACGAAGGCAAAGGCAACTTATTGATGAAGGGACTTGTTAGCACCGATAAATATATGCGGGCTATTTTGAACAAAGAAAAGGGACTTATGAATCCGGGTGCGGTGCTTAGTCATGTTACCGTAATAGAGAACAAAAACTACCATAAACTTCTGGTGGTTGGCGATGTAGCCATTATACCTGCTCCAGAAATTCGCGAAAAAATTGCCATTACAAATTACCTTATCCACGTTGCCAAATCACTTGGTATTACTACTCCAAAGGTGGCTCTGATTGGAGCCAGCGAGCAGGTTAGCCCCAAGATTCAATCATCGGTGGATGCAGCTATTATTGCAAAAATGGCCGACAGAGGCCAGATAAAAGGGGCATTTGTTGATGGCCCCTTGGCGTTAGACGTGGCTATCGATAAAGAAAGTGGAGACATTAAAAAAATCACCGGCCCTGTGGCAGGAGATGCCGATTGCTTGGTTTTTCCAAATATCGAAGCTGGAAATGTATTTTATAAAACAAATACCAAGCTGGCTGAAAGTGAGTTAGGAGCCATCGTTGTGGGCGCACGGGTTCCGGCAGTTCTTTCATCGCGTGGCGACAGCACCAAGACAAAACTTTACTCTATTGCACTGGCAGCATTGTCGGCAAAATAAAAAACTAGAATTCCAATTCCATGGAAGAAATCAGAATTCTTGCCATTAATCCAGGTTCTACCAGCACCAAAATTGCTGTTTACGAAGGAACAACACCAATGTTTATTCAAACTATTAGGCATACAACCGAAGAGTTAGAACCTTTTGATGTGGTGACCAAGCAGTTTTCCTTTCGAAAAGAATTAATTATCGAGCAAGTTAAAAATGCAGATATTGACATCAACAGTATTTCGGTGATAATGGGAAGAGGAGGACTGCTAAAACCTGTTGAGTCAGGGATTATTGCGGTTAATGATAAAATGCGATACGATTTGGAACATTGTACCTATGGCGAACACGCTAGCAATTTGGGCGGACTAATTGCCTGGGACATAGCCCAATCTATTCCTAACGCAAAAGCCTATATTACCAATCCGGTTGTTGTGGAT
The DNA here is from genome assembly GCA_964459525.1 of uncultured Lentimicrobiaceae bacterium. GTDB lineage: Bacteria > Bacteroidota > Bacteroidia > Bacteroidales > F082 > UBA6244. The sequence goes on from CAYWNI010000015.1 coordinate 3,461, forward strand.
GAATTAGACGATTTGGCCAGATTATCCGGCCATCCGCTATTGCCACGGAGGTCAATATTCCACGCATTGAATCAAAAAGCCGTTGCTCGGCAGCATGCCAAATCAATTATGCGTCCCTACGAAGAGCTAAACCTTATTGTGGTTCACCTTGGTGGTGGCATTACAGTTGGCGCTCACAAAAAAGGTCGTGTTGTAGATGTTAATCAAGGCCTTGACGGAGATGGCCCTTATTCTCCTGAGCGCACTGGCACATTGCCCGTTGGCGATTTGGTAAGGCTTTGTTATAAAGGCGAATACACCGAAAAACAGGTGCTGAAAATGATTAAAGGAGAAGGTGGGCTTGTTGCCTACCTTGGAACAAATAGCGCTTACGAAGTGGAACAACGTGCCCAAAAAGGGGATAAATACGCCAAGTATATTTACGATGGCATGGCCTATCAGGTAGCCAAAGAAGTGGGCTCGATGGCAGCCGTTTTGCACGGTGAAATAGATGGAATTCTCATAACCGGAGGTATTGCCCACGATAAATATTTTGTAAATCAGGTCATCTCCTATATTCATCGTTTTGCTCCCGTTCATGTTTATCCTGGTGAGGACGAAATGAAAGCCCTTGCCATAAATGGGTTGCGCGTATGTACTGGAGAAGCAGTTGCTAAGGAATATACTTGATCATAGATGGGTGATTCCAGAACATCAATATTCGACAATAATTTTTCTTATTGCGAATCTTAAGTTATTGATTAGCTTAATTTACATCCTATATTTTACTAAGTGTCAGATAGTAGATATACTGCAAAACGATACTGTTTAATGGTTATTCTTTGTTATAAAATTACTCCAACTATTTTTTATCATGATAATAATATGTTAATTATTGCCCTTTTAACCTGTTTTAGGTATAAATTTGCAACTAAGCGATAAAATTAATTACAGTAAAATTACACCTCATGAAAAAATCTATTCTTATTGCTCTGGGTATTTCTTTAATAATCGGAGCATTTTCGCTCAATTGGGCAAATAGCAAAAACACCATGTCGGAACGTGAAAAACGAGCTCAGGTAAACACACGTGTTGACAACAATGGCTATTGGAAAAAGATGGCAGCCAAAGGATTGGCCGTTCTTAACCCAGAGGTTGAAGTGCCAAAAGCAACCTATACCGGAAGTGCGATAAGATCGAGAATGGTAAAAGCAGACGATTCACCAGATGTTCCTGTTACAAATGAGAGTTCCACGCAAAGTGAAAACTCTATTTTTATCGACCCCAATAACAACATGGTAGCCCTTAACTCCAATAATTCAACGCCAGCAAATGGAGGTTCTGTTTATGGAGCAGATTATCTTTATACAATGGATTTGGGCGAAACCTGGGGTGGTAGCGTACAAGGGCCAAACGGCAGCAATAGTGGCGATCCAGCTTCTTGTATTGGCACAGATGGCCGGTGGTATGTTGGATACATTGGTAACAGTAGTGGACAAGACATTTCTTATTCAGATGATCAAGGAGCAAGTTGGACTAATGTAGTTGTAGCACCAAAACCTGGGAGTGGCTTCTTTGACTTGGCTGACAAAAACCACATGTGGATTGATAGCAAGATAGGTAGTCCTTATGAAAATCACCTCTATAATGCCTGGACAGATTTTGGTGGAAATGCCGACAATCAAGTGGTTTTAAAACGCTCTATTGATCGTGGTGAAACATGGGAAAGTAAAATAGTTTTAAGCTATGGTGTTAATGCCGGAAGCCACAATCAAGGTGTTAATTTGAGCACCGGGCCAAATGGTGAGGTTTATGCTATTTGGACTATTTACGACGGGTGGCCTCAAGATGAAAAAGCCATTGGTTTTGCTCGTTCTCTTGATGGTGGAGCTACGTGGGAACCTTCGTATAGGATTATCGACAACCTGAAAGGGATACGTAATTCGGAAGTTCCACAGAACATGCGTGTTAATTCTTTTCCTGTAATGGCTGTTGATATAAGTGATGGACCCAACAGCGGAAATATTTATGTTGTATGGACTAATGTTGGCGTTCCGGGTATAAACACAGGCAGCGACCGCGATGTGTATATGATAAAATCGACCAATGGCGGTGGTAACTTTGGTGAACCTATCCGTGTTAATCAGGATCCAATTGATCAGGGGAAAGCGCATTACTTGCCTTGGATAGCTTGTGACCCATCAAACGGAATACTAAGCGTAGTATTCTACGACAATAGAAATACACTGCCTACTCAAGCAGAAGCGTGGGTGGCTGTTTCAAATAATGCGGGAGAAACATGGGAAGATTTTAAGGTAAGCGATGTTGCGTTTACACCAACCCCTATTCCTGGACTGGCTAATGGCTACTTCGGTGACTATTTGGGAATTCATGCTTCAGGAGGAAAAGTATATCCCACTTGGACAGACAACCGTACGGGAAAAGCCATGACTTATGTTTCGGTTTTTGAGACAATTGAAATACATTCTCCATCATCTCTATCTGCCGTAGTAAACCAGGAAAACGGATTGGCCACTTTAACATGGAATTTCGTTCCCTCCGCTGGTTTTCAGCATTTTAATGTCTACCGCGATGGAAATCTGCTGGGTATTTCCTCCGAAACAAGCTTCGAAGACCAACTTACTGAATATGGTTATTATAACTATGAAGTTACTGCCGATTATGACGGTACAGAGTCAACGCCATCTAGCGACAATGCCCAATATGGCTCATCAACCATTGTGGTAATGCCTACAGAAATTACGGTTTACTTAGAGCCAAATCAGTGGACAGAACGAACACTTTTAGTGAAAAATACGGGAGTACTCGATCTTACGTTCCGTCTGTCTCCTTTTAAAGCCGGTACAAAAACTGCTGATTACGAATTAGCTCAAGGTGGTGGCGATGAGTATATTAGCCGGGTTAAGTTGGGTAATATCAACAACAGCTCAGGGTCAGATTTTTATAGCGATTATAGCTCCTTTTCTACACGTATGAAAGATGGCGAATCGTATGCTATTGTTGTTGAAAACAAAAATGGATATCAAGGTGATCAGGTGTATGTGTGGGTAGACTGGAATCAAAACACTCAATTTGATGAAACACCTTTGGCTTTGCAACCCAATGAAAATTTCACCACATTCCAAGGTGTGATTACACCACCAAAAGGCAGTGTTCAGGGCGTTACTATAATGCGTGTGCGCCTTTTTGGCCCTTCTGAAAAAGCATCGCCTACAGGCAATTCACAGTATGGCGAAGTGGAAGATTACACTATTGTTTATGAAGACTGGCTCACTGTAGCTCCGGAAACAGGTATGGTGCCGGTAGGCGACTCACTTGAGGTGGTGTTAACATTTAACTCCGAGAATTTGGCCAATGGACTATATCCAGAAACAATTACCTACCTTTCTAACTCTATAAATAGTGGACCTGTCCCGGTAAATCTCACCTTAATTGTTAGTGACCTTAGCATTGAAACAGGAGCTGATCCTATTCAACTGTGCCTTGGCGAATCAACCCAACTATCAGCGAATGCTTCGGGTGGAACAGGCAATTACACCTACAGCTGGGCATCAATACCTGAAGGGTTTGTTTCACAAGAACAAAATCCCGTGGTAACGCCTCTCGAAACTACCACCTATATTGCAACGGTAGATGATGGTGAGTTTGTAAATACCGAAGGAATTGTTGTAACTGTTTTTACAAATCCTGAAGTGAATTTAGGTCCTGATGAGGTGCTTTGTGGTGAAAATATGTTTAGTTTAAATGCAGGCAATGAGGGCGCAAATTATTTGTGGTCGACAGGAGAAGACAGCCAGACAATTGTTGCTGAAGGTACTGGAATGACAACTGTTTGGGTAAGAGTGACCAACGAAAATGGTTGCAACACCTACGATACCATAAACCTAAATTTCGCACCTGTTCCTGAAATAAACCTAGGAGTGGATACCGTGTTGTGCGGCGGAGACAATATTGTTATTGACGCAGGCAATCCAGGTTCAACTTTCCTTTGGTCGACTGGCGCTACTTCAAATTCAATTTTGGTTGATACAGTAGGATACGGATATGGTACACAAGCCATTTCGGTAGAGGTTACCAGCACATTTGGTTGTGTTAATACTGCTACTGTTTCAGTTGAGTTTAAAGATTGCACGTCGATAGATGAACGCGAAGCCATTAGCTTAAAACTGTATCCAAATCCAGGAAGCGGATTGGTTACTGCCGAGCTCAACAGCTTGATTAACCAGAAAGTAACATTAACCGTTACCAATCTGAACGGCGCCGTGGTTTACAAGGAAAATGATATATCCATTACCGGAACGGGCAAACATAAAATCGATCTGTCTAACTTGTCAGGTGGAGTTTATCAGGTTGTTATTCAGGGCAAAAACGCATCTGTTACTGATAAGATTATCATTAAAAAATAGAAAACTCTGTAAAATCAAAAAAGGTCGTTAAACTCAACGGCCTTTTTTTGGTTTAAGTCGTTGCTAACAGATGACTTTGTTATTGATAGAGTCAGAGAATAACCAACAATAACTATCTTTGGCGACAATCAGCATTTATACATAAAAACTGGAGCAATATACATGAAAATAAATGTGATGTGGTTTCGGCGCGATTTGCGACTGGAAGATAACACCGCACTGTCGGCAGCTTGCGAGCGAAATCTGGATATTCTGCCCTTATTTATATTCGACAAACACATTCTAGGCGAACTTCCAAAAGATGACGCACGGGTTGGGTTTATTCATAGTATTCTGACCAACATAAACCAGCAACTCCATGAATTAAATAGTGGAATGATCATAAAACAAGGTTCGCCTAAAGAAATTTGGAAGGAGTTGATACAATCTTATGATATTGATACAGTATTCATTAACCGCGATTACGAGCCTTATGCGCGCACCCGTGATCAGGAAATTGAAACTCTTCTGAAAAATGCTGGAATTAAGCTCGAAAGTCATAAAGATCAGGTAATTTTTGAGCCAGATGAAATTCTCAAAACCAACAATCTGCCCTATGCTGTTTACACACCTTACAAAAAAAAGTGGCTTCAGGCGTATGCGTTAAAACACGAAAAGTTTCCTAAATTGAGTAACTGCTTCAGGTTCGTATCGGAAACATCAAATACGTTTCCATCGTTAAATGATATTGGTTTTGAAAAGAATAGCCTTCAACCTAAAGATGTCCAATATGAATCCATTAAGCAATACGACGAATTACGCGATTTTCCGGCCGAAAAGGCAACAACTTTTTTAGGTCCTCACCTTCGCTTTGGCACCATCAGCATTAGAAAACTGGCTTTGGAAGCAGCCTCTTTGAATCAGGTTTTTTTATCAGAACTTATTTGGCGTGAGTTTTTTATGCAAATATTATTCCACTACCCCAAGGTGATAAACAACAACTACAATTCGGCATATGACAATATTCCATGGCGAAACAACAAAAACGATTTTGAACACTGGTGCAATGGTACTACAGGGTATCCACTGGTAGATGCTGGAATGCGCGAACTTAACGCTACCGGATTTATGCACAACAGGGTAAGAATGGTGACGGCCGGATTTTTATGCAAGCATCTGCTTATCGATTGGAGATGGGGAGAGGCTTACTTTGCCGAAAAGCTATTTGATTTTGAGCTGGCCTCAAACAATGGAAACTGGCAATGGGCATCCGGAACAGGTTGCGATGCCGCCCCCTATTTCAGGGTTTTCAACCCTATAATTCAGGTTACAAAATTTGACCCACTTTCCATATACATCAATCAGTGGATTCCTGAACTCGGCACCACCCGCTACCCTAAACCTATCGTGGAGCATGTTTTCGCCCGACAAAGAGCTATCGATACATACAAACATGCGCTTAGTAAAACCAAGTAAACAATACAGTTTAATGACAACCATTTTCGATAAAACTAAGTTAATCATTATTTTAACGTAATAATAAACCTTATGAACAAAATTACTTTCTTGATTTCTTTACTAATTTTTGTCCTGGTAACCCTTGCCATACGTTGGGGTGTAAGTGATGAAAAATTATCAAAAGAAGAAAAAAATCAGCTCATTAATACCCGGGTTGATAATGTGCACTATTGGGAAGAAAAAGCACGTCAAGGTGTGGTACCTTTCAACCCAGACAAGAAACCAAGACCTGCACGTTTTACAGGATCGAAAATACAAAGCAAGAGTGTGCTATTTGACGATTCACCTGATGTTCCGGTTACCGATGACAACTCTACACAAAGTGAGAATTCCATTTTTGTCGATCCCAATAACCCTGAGGTGGTTTTAAATAGTAATAATTCCACCGAAAATCCACTTGGAGGTTTATTTGGCGCAAATGATTTATACTCCTTTTCATCGGGCGAAACTTGGGAAGGCGAAGTGCAAGGAGCTGGTGGCGATAACAGTGGCGACCCAACCACTGCTATTGGAAAAAATGGGCGCTGGTATGTAAACTACATCAATAATCCGGGAGGAATGGGGATCTCTCACTCAAACAATCAAGGTTCAACTTGGACAACAACTACAGTTGCTCCCAATCCTGGCGATCTGGCCGACAAAAACCATATGTGGATCGACAATAGCCCTCTTAGTCCGTATAATGGTAATTTATACGTAGCTTGGACAGAATTTGGAGGCACTTACAGTAACGAAATTGCTATTGCTGCATCAGCCGATGACGGACTAACTTGGACTTCAAAAACAGCAATAAGTACCGAGGTAAATGCAGGAAGCCATAATCAGGGAGTAAACCTGAGCGTAGGGCCTAATGGTGAGGTTTACGCCATTTGGGCAATTTACGACAGCTGGCCTTCAGACGAAAATGCCATAGGCATGGCGTTATCAATGGATGGTGGTGAAACTTGGGAGCCTGCAGTTAGAATTATTGAAAATATACGCGGAATTCGAACTTCTGGTGTAAATAAAAACATGCGAGTCAATTCCTTTCCTACAGCTACGGTCGATGTAAGTAATGGTCCCAACAGCGGGAATATGTATGTAACCTGGGCCAACATTGGAACACCTTTTGTCAACACAGGAGACGATTGTGATGTATATTTAATTGCTTCTGCTGACAATGGCCTTACCTGGACAGATCCAACGAAAGTTAATCAGGACGAAGGTGGTCTTGGAAAAAAACACTATTTCCCCTGGATAGCAAGCGACCCATCAAATGGTGCACTAAGCATTGTTTTTTATGACGACAGGAATGTTTCCGCTGCTGAACTGGAAGTGTTTTGCGCCAATTCAACTGATGGCGGTCTCACCTGGGAAGATTTTAAAGTAAGCGATGTAGCCTTCACTCCTATGCCTATCCCCGGATTAGCTGACGATTATTTTGGCGACTACCTAGGGATAACAGCACAGGATGGTTGGGTTTACCCAGTTTGGACTGACAACAGGTCAGGTAGCGCAATGACTTACTGTTCTCCATACCAAATGAACCCCTTGAACAAACCAATTAACCTAATCGCCATTGTTGCTTTTGAAACTGGAGAAACTGCGTTATCGTGGAGTTTTGAGGAAGCTGATGGGTTTACCCAGTTCAATGTGTATCGAGATAATTTATTGATTGGAACAACAACCGACACCACTTACTCAGATTTTCTTCCAGATTACGGCGACTACGCCTATGCTGTTACTGCCGCTTATACCGAAGACCGCGAATCAGGTGCTACACGAACCTCCGTGCGTTGGGGAGATGCACATATTTACGCAACACCATTGAGTTTATACGAACACCTTGTTCCGGATTCAGTATCTATGAAATCCATTCAGGTGATCAACACAGGACAACTGCCTTTATTATACAATATCAGACCATTCATTCTTACTAAATCATCAAAAGACATAACCTATTGTGCCGCAACAGGTGGCGGGACTGATGAATACATCAGTAGGGTGCAGGTTGGTGACATAAACAATTCTACGGGACAGACAGAATATGGTGACTACACCAATCTTTCAACAAAAATGTTTGTTGGTGAAAGCTACCAGATTATTGTAACCAATGGCGACCCGATTTGGGAAGTCGACGAATGTACCGCCTGGGTCGACTGGAATCAGGATGGCGAGTTTGGTGATGAAGAAATTGTCACGTTTGGTGGAAGTCCTGGAACTGGGCCTTATACAGGAACCATTGCTCCTCCAGTTGGTGCTACCAGTGGAGTAACCAGAATGCGTGTGCGTATAAACTACAATGCTACTCCTGAACCATGTGGAACAACATCTTGGGGCGAGGTTGAAGACTATGCAATTGTTGTGCAGGGATGGCTTGACATCGACCCCGTTGCAGGAGATATTTTGCCAAGCGACACAACCACAGTCAATGTGACTTTTGATGCCACCGAGTTAGAGACTGGATCATATTTTGCCGAAGCAGTTTTCTACACAAACGATCCACAACAAGCCGAATTGGCTGTTCCAATCCAATTGGATGTTTCGGAATTAATTGTAGTGGCAGGAACAGCGGATAGCAGCTACAATGTATGTTTAGGTGAAGAAATCCAGTTAACAGCCAATACTTTTGGGATAAATGAAAACCTTCAGTATCAATGGTCATCTTCTCCAGAAGGCTTTGAGTCGACAGATCAAAATCCTGTTTTACAGCCTGAATTAAGCAGCTGGTATAAGGTTGTGGCCTTCAACGATTCGCTTACCGCTCGCGACTCGGTGTTCATTCAAGTTTCAGCCTATCCGGTAGTAAATCTGGGAGCTGATACCAGCATGTGCGGCGATGGGATTATCGTACTTAATGCCGGCAATCCAGGAGGCACCTATCTTTGGTCGACAGGTGACACGTTACACAGTATCCAAATAGATAGCAGTTCTTTGTTTAGCGGTTACGGCACACGTGAGATTGAGGTTAGTGTGACCAACCAAAACTTATGCACATCAGTAGATGAAGTTAGTATAAACCTGGTAAACTGTACTATGATAGAAGAAGTTGGCGCTTTGGAAGTTTTGGTGCACCCGAACCCATCAACAGGTCAGTTTATTGTATCTTTTCCTACAGCATCCGGAAAAAAATATTTACTGCATGTATACGATATGCATGGTCAGGTTGTTTATGAACAATGGTATAGTTCTTTCGGGGAAACTGATACACACAAAATACCAGTAAAGCTTGAGAATGCAAATGCTGGAAATTATATTTTAACTGTTTATCAAGATGATCAGAGGACTTCGTTACAAATTATTATAAAATAAATCAACTCCAAAAGTTGATCATTTGGATTTACTATTTTAAAACATGTATAGCTGATAATATGTATCTTATTGTTAAAGATACGATTACGAATATTTTATTTTAAGAAGGCTCTTTAGTCTAAAAATCAATTTTTATATCCGCTGCCTGTTCTTCTAGTAAAAAGAACAGGCAGCTTTTTTTATCTTTGCCAAAATTTTACAACCATGCCATTTAGCGAACAGGAACAAATTAGACGTGATGCGCTTAACACGCTAACCCAACTAAATATTAATGCCTATCCTCCGGAAGAATTTCATGTAAATGCTTATGCTGCTGAGGTACTTGAAAAATTTCCTCACGACAACACCCTTTTTCAAGAAGTGGTGATGGCCGGCCGCATCATGAGTCGAAGGATAATGGGGGCTGCCTCATTTGTAGAATTAATGGACTCTACAGACCGCATCCAGCTTTATTTTAAACGCGACGATATTTGCCCGGAAGATGACAAAACTATGTACAATACGGTTTTTAAAAAGCTACTGGATATAGGCGATATTATTGGCGTTACGGGCTATGTTTTTACTACACACATGGGTGAAACTACTGTGCATGTTAAATCGTTTACTGTACTTTCAAAATCATTACGTCCACTGCCTGTGGTAAAAGAAAAGGAAGGTGTTGTTTATGATGCTTTTACCGATCCTGACCAACGTTACCGCCAACGTTATGTTGATTTGATTGTAAACGAAGGGGTAAAAGATACCTTTGTAAAAAGAGCGCAAGTAATCCGCTCAATGCGCGATTTTTTAAATCAAAAAGGATATCTGGAAGTAGAAACTCCGATTCTGCAAGCCATACCGGGTGGAGCAGCAGCTCGCCCGTTTGCTACCCACCACAATGCTTTGAACATCCCACTTTACCTGCGCATAGCAAATGAGTTGTACCTTAAGCGTTTGATTATTGGTGGATTTGAAGGCGTGTACGAGTTTGCCAAAGATTTTCGCAACGAAGGCATGGATCGTTTTCACAACCCGGAATTTACTCAAATGGAAATTTATGTCGCTTACAAAGATTATTTTTGGATGATGGACATGACCGAGCGTCTGGTTGAAAAAATTGCAATCGATCTGCATGGCACAACTCAGGTTCAAGTTGGCAAAAACCTGATCGACTTCAAAACACCTTTTCGTCGTTTGTCGATTTTAGACGCAATTAAGGAATATACTGGCATTGATGTTAGCGAAATGAACGAAAGCCAACTTCGCGAAACAGCGCAAAAACTTGGTATAGAAACCACTTCCGGCATGGGAAAAGGGAAATTAATTGACGAAATCTTTGGTGAAAAATGTGAGCCAAATTTTATTCAACCTACTTTCATTACTGACTATCCTGTTGAAATGTCGCCCCTTTGTAAACGCCATCGCAACAATCCGGAGCTTACCGAACGCTTTGAGCTAATGGTAAACGGGAAAGAACTTGCCAACGCTTACACCGAACTCAACGACCCCATCGACCAACGACTCCGTTTTGAAGAACAGGCAGCTCTTGCTGAAAAAGGCGACGATGAAGCCATGTTTATCGATCAAGATTTTCTGCGCGCCATGGAATACGGTATGCCACCAACATCTGGAATGGGCATTGGAATCGATAGACTTGTGATGATTATGACAAACCAACCCTCTATACAGGAAGTTCTTTTCTTTCCTCAAATGCGCCCTGAAATCGTTAAAAAAACACCTACAGTCGACCTTTTTGCGAGTGTAGGAATTGAAAGTGAATGGGGTAAACACATTGCAGATGCTGGCTTTGGCTCAGCTGAAGCATTTAAAGAAGCCAAACCAACTTCTATTCTCCAAACTTTAAATGGATATCGAAAGAAAAACAAATTATCTATTGCCGCAGTTCAGCTCGAAGATATTAACAATTGGTTGGCGATAATTAATAAATAACCTGCTTTTCATCCAAGTGTTTTTGGTTATTTTAGAGGCGTTGAATGTCAGTATTGTAATCTGATGTTTTTAAACCTATTAAAACTTTGCCTCCATGAATACGGATAAAAGCTTCATATCTCCCGCAGTCGTAATTGGTGTAATTTTACTGGTATTATTGTTTCCTAACAAGAGTAATAGCCAGTCGTTTATAAAAAATTCCGCTTTCCGCCCCCACATAAATCTGGGTGTAAGTGGAGGTACAAGTCTGTTTTTCGGCGACATTAAACAATACCAGTACTGGCCCGTTTCCAACTACGAAAATGAATGGCGTTTTGGCGGTGGTTTACATCTGGGATATCAAATATCCCCTGTATTTGGAGTAAATGCACAAGGGTTGTATGGCAAACTGGCTGGAACTCGACGTCCATCAAACAGATATTTCGAGGCCAGTTATATCGAACTAAATCTTAATACCAATATCAGTATCCGAAATATTTTCTTCGATTACCAACCCGGGCAGTTTTGGGATGCGTTTATTGTTTTTGGTGTTGGATTAACTAATTACAACAGCGAACTAATGGAACTGTCTTCGAAAAAGACGATCCGTAAGGTTGGTTATGGAAATGGAAGTGGAATGGGCGGACGATCCATCGAAGGTGTTCTTATCGGCGGTTTGGGAGCAAAATTCAGTCTATCCGATCAATGGGATTTGACTCTTCAGTCGGCCAACAGAGCCATGAACTCTGACCTGCTGGATGGTAAAGCAGGCGGCTTTAAATATGACGTTTATAACTTTACATCGCTAGGTATTACTTTTAAATTTGGCCAAAAGCCAAAATTTGAACCCGAAAGAGAAAAAGAAGAGTTCGACTATTTTAAATCGAAAGAAGCTACTAAAGCAGAACCATCAAACAATAAACAACCCATTGAGCCGGCTGAGCTAGATTTACTATTTGTTGCACCCCCAATAATTGGTCAACCTGTTGCACCTCCCAAAAAGCAAGAACCTGATGTTGTTGTGATTGAAGAAGTTATTCAGGAACCTGTTGTTGAAATTATTGCGCCCACTAAGCCAGCTGTAATTTCAGGTATTGAGTACCGTGTACAAATCAGAGCAAAATACGGTAACGCGATTTCAAAACAGCAGTTAAGCAACAGCTATTCACTGCCTGTGACCCAAATAAAAGAAAACGTACACAATGGTTTTTATATTTACACAGTAGGTTCTTATGCCAGCTACGAAGAAGCACGCGAAAAACGGAACGAATTGCGCAGCCATAATGGTATTTCAGATGCCTTTGTTGTGGCCTTTAGAAATGGTGAGCGGCTAAACAAATTACCCTAAAACAGTTTATCATGCCAAGAAGTGAATTCGATTACGACCCAGAAAAAGACGGATTATCGCCACTAGTAACCTTTTGGATAATTGTTGTTTCTGTCGGGGTTGCTATCTATTTGTCCTTGTCATTGGTTTAGATGGGGTGGTAGTAAAGAAAAAGCAGAAAGTACTCAGTCTAATTAAAAGGTTAATTTGTTGTAAACATATTGTGTACATTATGTTTGATTAATTATTGGACTTTCTTAATCCTTAACCCACATTGCAGGAGTGTGGAGTCTGCAATGTGGGTTAAACTGCCTGAATCTAGAGCAAGATGGATGAAGTTGATTGGAAATAGTGTTTCGATTCCTGTTATTGACCATTTGATTAAAGCAATAATCTCAACAGGAGTTTTTGAAAAGAATATTATGAAGAAGGACGAAAAAGTACAAAATGCGACCATATAGTTTAAACCCAAAACGATTCCTGTATTATAGAAATTCGTGATACTATTTGGTTAAAAAAACCCACCCTATCTAATCACAACCAACCTGCCCGTTTTTCGATAGTTTCCGGTAGTGATGCTGTAAATATAGGTGCCGGATTCCAGAAAGTAAGGTAAAGTGTAGCTGCCTACCAATCCATTGGAAGTGATGCTGGTATTCACTACCTGCTCGCCTGAAAGCCGGTAAAGCGACATTGCTATCTCCGCTTTGGGAAGGGCATCTAGGGTGAACTGTATTTGTGTGGAGGCCGGATTGGGATAAAGTGTCAGTTCGGTTATCGGGGTTTCAGAATTTCCGGAAATAAGTAAATCGCTGTCTATCATAATGGGTTCTGCAAAAATACCTGAACCGGTGGTAACATACAAAGTGTCAACCACAATATCTTCAGTCATTTTAACTGGTATTTCGCAAAATATGGTTAGCGAAATGCTGTCATTCGCCGACAAAAACAAAGGCAACTGTGGCATTTCGTCAACATACCACATAAACTCATCTCCCATTTCAGTAATTGAGCTAATCATGATTCCGCTCGACGAGTTGTTTACGATGTGCAAGGGCAAACCAACAATCATTTCTTCCATGGTTGTAAACCACACTGAATCAGGGTTAAATGTAAGTTCTGGCAAATAGGCTACATGAAATTCAAAAGGGTCGGGTTCGCCAATATACGGACTAAATGTTCTGCGCCCGGATTCGTCGGCAGCAAACAAATAATACTCAACCAAGTCTCCCTGATCGATTCCTGAGATAGTGCCGGTATAGGTATCGCCGCTTACATGATTCATGAGCGCTTGGGCATAATCACCAGAGGTTGTACGGTAATATATATAAACTGAATCTGCATAAACCGCTTCTTTGCTGTAGGCTATCACCTCAGCTGTAATATCGTAATGATCTGAATAATATATATCGCCCAAAATAGGTTGGTGTTTAATATACAACATGCCCAAATCGGCAATGCCTTTGGTTCGGCAATGCAAAGCATCCGTATTTTTCCAGCCATCGTGCATTATCCCCACAATTTCATAGCCGGGCATGGCTTCTTCATATACGGCAAGGGCTTCGTCGTCCCACTGACTGCCAGTAATAGGAACCATGACCTTTTTGTTCAATATGAGCGAATTGGTGTACGGTGTATTGGGGTATGTTCCAGGTGTAAAAACCCTGACTACCTCGTAGGGATACCCATAGGAACTTGTCGTGTTAGCAAAATAATCGGCCACATCTTCAAAGTCTTGATACCTGCTATCGCTTTGCGGAACTTGTCCAAGAAGTATTTTTCCGGGCGACAGAAACTTTCCCCAGCAGTCGACATGCTTGATGTAATCGCCCAATGGATCAGTTGTTACCATATAAGTAGGGTTGCCGAGATAATCATTTACATAATCACTAATCTGGTTGTGCGTAAGCGATGGATTTTCGTCCCACACCAAATCAGTACTTACTGATTTTCCCATACCATCACACATATAATTTCCGCCTGTGCTGATTAAATTCATGCCGAACAGGTTAATTCCTAAATTTTCAGCTACTGCTGATGGAATATTGTTGTCATTTGGTCGTGTCCGGTTGTAAGGAAAATCGACGATTCCTGGATTTTTATCTCCATCAAACACGAACCATGGACCATAATCGCGCACCCAGTAGCTATCAGAAGGAGCAATCAAAAACGCACAATTATCCAAGTTCACACTGCTCGATGTGTAGATATTGATAACGGTTTGCTGCTGCCCAGCATTGGCCACAATGGTAGTAACCAGCGTGCTTTCGGCCATTTCACGAATCAACTCAACAGGTACTCCAAATGGATAGCGAACGAGAACACTTTGCATTTGATCGAATTCGGCCACATTGCGAATAACACCTAAAGGCGGATCGGTAGGAGTAAAGCTGCGCGAAAGGTCTACTTTGCTGTTCATCTCCTCTTCGGAGAGGTAATGCAATTTGCGGTAATCGGGTTTGTGGGTCTGAGCTACCAACACGGTTGAGGTCAGCAGAAGTAGGGTAAACACAGAAATAAGAAATCTCATACAGGCATATTTGAAGTGGCACAAAAGTAATGAAATGACAACAAAATGAGGGTAGAGGTTG
>CAYWNI010000016.1:0-18447 GCA_964459525.1 uncultured Lentimicrobiaceae bacterium
GCCTTCATGCGACTCTTGAATACTGAAAAATATATTCCCACTTTCATCCATGGCAGGGATTACATCTGAGAGAATTTGATGCTGATTATAATTATATTGCCATATTATGGGATGCTCATTATTGTCCTCACCAGGAGTAAAAGTGTTTTTGTCGCATCCGCTAAATGCAAATAATAATGTTATTGCGATTAAAATGGTAGTTAATTTATTCAAAATATTAGATTTTAATTAATTATGGAATAAAGAGTTTATTAAATTTTAAACTCTTTATTCCAATATTTAGTTAGTATTTATCTACTTGACGTATTGGCGTAATCGCCATAAACTTTTGGCCAACCACCCGTAGCAAGCCCTTGTCCATCACCTTTAAAACACCTCACCATGCTTTGCTCTGAAGACACGCTGATGATATTTCCTTCGTGGGTAAGCACTGGCGGATGAAGATTTCCATACTCAGTTCCAGCACCGGTTTCGGCATTCTCTTGCCAGTTTAATGTACCGTTTGATTTTACTGAATACAAGCCAAACAATTGTCCATCATAATAATCACCATTTGAAGAAATAATTGGTGCGGTGCTAAACGATGGATTAACAAACATACCGCCATTTATGTCAGTTTCCCAGTTTTGACTGCCATTGCCATTTAAATTTATAAGGTTGCCATTGGCAATGAGGATATCGTTATTCGATGTTAAAGTAATGTTACTATAGGAATGGTCGAAACTAGCATCGAGAAGAATTTCTTTAACAAGCTGACCATCGGGAGAAACTATCCAAATACTTTCTTGCCTGACATAAATATTTCCATCATCGCCTATGGGAATTGAATAAAGCTCTATCACACCTCTTCCAGCATTGGATTGTTTAAAATCACTAAAAGCATATGCCCAAACAGAATCGCAGCTGGCACCATTATCATCGTAGCGGTAAAGAGTTGCTCCATCGTGAAAATATAACCCGTTACCTTTTACAGATAGATTTAAACTACCAACTAATTCCGGACCTTGTTTCATCCAAATTTCATTACCCTGGAAATCAAGAGCCAGTAAATACCCATATAAAAACTGACCGGTTGATACATAGATTTTATTGTTGTTGATGGCCATTTTAGGCAGCCATTCAAAATCATAATCATCTGTAAGATTTTTACTCCACAGAACACTTCCACTGGAAGCATCTAAACAGACAATTGACACAGGGTTTTCGGTAACTACAAAAACTTTACCATCAGCATAGGTTACTTTATCGGTTACCGTACCATCTGTTTCATTGGTCCACAGTTCATTTCCATTTTTATCAAGAGCAAATGTTAAAACAGCTGAATAATCTTCCTTAACAATGGAGAAGTATATGTTATCATTTCCATCGATGGCCGGAGTAATATCAGCCAAACTTCCATTACCCAAGTCATAACTCCACAATACAGGATGGTCGCCAGTAGATGGATCTGGATCGGGGTTAATGGGGTCAGTTGTTTTTTCGCAAGAGGTAAATGCGAAGACAGCTAAGGCAGCTATCAGAAATAATTTGTTTAAATTTTTCATAAAATTAATTTTTTGATGTTATTTTTTTTTGAAATTCTTTAGTTGAAATACAGAATCAGGTGGTGATCCTAAATCAATACGAACGGCCTCCGTTTTCATGGTAACCAACGATAAATGAAGAATTGATTTCAGCACAAGACCACTCCACAAGCAAATGGTGTCGCTATGTGAGGCGTAACTCCTGCATGGCTGCTGAAGAATTGTGCTTTTTCCTATTTCCTGATAACCCAGATCAGCAAGCGTTTTGCTATTACATACTGCGCTTATGAGCGAATTGGTTAGGGGTTTTTCATTACTTTCCGATAACTGCCTGACTCCCAATTCAGGCAGTATTCTTTGGTTGTTAATAAACAGCTCATAGGACTGCTGTACAATCTCTCCATTCATCGAATCGCTGCGTATGGTGGTGAAAATGGCTTTTTTCGCTCCAAAATCATCAAAATAAAATATGGAACTACCAAACCCCGATTCTGTATGCTCATAATAAATGGTGGCTGACTTAATTTCAAATTGCTCTTCTTGCTGAGCACTTAAAGCTGTCAGCAAGAAGAACAGTAACATGGTCGGCCACAGTTTTTTCATTTTTTGTTTACTTTAGCATGAATGTAACTCCGAACTTCACTGCTGATAAGGTGCCATAACCAACCTCGGCAAATAACCCCAGCTTGTTTTTCATCATCATACGACCACCTACAAAAGCTTCACCATAAGGCGAAACTTTAGCCTTCTTTTTAAGATCCCAATTGCTATCCACTACATAATCAGACCACAACCTAATGCCAAAACCAACACCACCGTAGGCATCCCATTTGTCACTTTGAAAAGTGTGCAAATGCCAAATTGCACGAGGTCCTATAACAAATTGGCTGTAGTTATAACTATTATCCAATAGAGCATAACTATAAGTTGAATACTTATAGGCAACAATACCACCTAAGGAAATTAAACCTACATCGCCGGTAGGAAACATACCAAATTCGCCACTTACATTAACTGATGGGATAAAACCATCTGCCGATAAAAGTCCGATACCTGCATTTAATGCGAAATTGCCCTTGTTAAAAACATGCTGAGATTGGGCGAAGTACCCAACTAAAATCAGCGTGAACACTAGAAATACTTTTTTCATAAGAGAAGTTTTAAGAAGAATTAATAATTGATTTTTCAAAAACAGTTCAAATAGGTAAGAATATAATTTGGGAGTCCCACCAACCAAAACCATTTTTAGTTTAATTTTGAGTGCAAATTACGGTGATTCGTATGTTCTGGAGCTCACCCTTTCGGGTGATATTTGATTCGGATGCCTGATTTTATTGAATTATTGCACCATTTTAACCCGTTTAAGGGCTTCAACCCGATTTTTTACATCCAATTTGATATAAATGTTTTTGATGTGGGTTTTAACCGTGTTTTCAGAGACAAAAAGTTTTTCAGCAATTTCGCTGTTCTTATAACCTCGGGAAATCATTTGCAACACTTCTTTTTCTCGTTCGGTCAGGTCAAACTCTTCAAATTCGGTTTCGATGGTGGTAGTGGTCTGACTGGTTTTGTTCTCATTTATTTTTATTTCCATCTTTTTAATCTGAAGCAGGTAATTCTGAAGTTCCAAGCGCAATTGTTGTTGTTTTAACTTATTTCGGTTAAAATTGAATAAAAAAACCAATAAAATCAACAAAAATATTACACCCAAGAGGGTAATCAACCAAACCTGATGCCTAATCATACGGCGATTCAGTTCATCTTGCAATTCGAGCAAACTGATCGCTTTATTTTTTTCACGCACTTGGTAGCGGGTTTCCATTTCAGCAATAATCGATTTGCTTTCGGCACTCATCAGCGAGTCTTTGATCTGGTTGCGTATCTCCATATAGGCTGTCGCCTCGTGGTAATTGCCACCAGCCAGGTATATTTTAGAAAGTAATTCGCTTACCTCCAACATGCTTTTTTTGTCTTTTGCTTTTTTAAAAAACAAAAAAGCCTGTTTAAAAGCCTCCATTGCATTTTGATTATTCATGGCTGCAAACGATAACTCCCCCTGATTGCGCAAAACTTTGGCTTTTCCGTCGGGATTGTCAATGCTGTCCATCAAGGCGTAAGCAAGAGTGAGTTCCTTGCTGGCCAGCAGGTTGTTTTTTTGCTCAATGTGGATTCGGGCTGTATTGTTTAATGCGTAGCCCCATTTGTCTAATTTATTATATCTGCGGTAAATAGTTACCGCCTGCTGGTAGTAATGCAAGGCTGAATCGGGCTGATGATAAAGCTCATCATAAAGCACCCCGATGTTGTTGAGGTTGGTGGCACTGGCTAAGGTGTCTTGTTTGTGTTTACGAATTTTCAACCCCATCATATTATAGCTCAACGATTTATCAGGAAATCCCATTTCTTGATAAACCACCGCGATATTGGTATACACCTTGGCTAGTGACAGACTGTCAAAGGCATCAGAAAAATAGGTGGCTGACTCCAGATACATATTGATGGCTTCCTGATAGTTTCCTTGCAATTCCTGAAGTACAGCCTGATTAGACAACATGCCGGCTGCCTTGCCATGCATATCTGCCTTTTTAAAATAATGTTCGCTTTTTATAAAATAATCGGAAGCCTGTTCATACGCCGACTTAAAATAAAACAACAGACCTGTTTGCTGATAGAAAACTGCAAGTAAAGAATCGGAGAGTTGATCTGTCATCAGTTCCGATTCCCTGTCGGCCATAAAGGTTAGGCTATCAATAGAATGAATTTTTTTTAATCTGTTTTGGGAATTATAGTATGATTCAGAGATTTTAGAATTTGTTTGCCCATTTGTTTTCTTCTCGTGCTTGTCACAGCCCGAAACCAATAGGATTAACCCTAAAAACAACAACAACAGCCTGCCAAGTCGCTGAAATAATTTGTGTTCCGACATTATTTTGAATCCCCCATACAAATTCCTAGCCCCCATGCTTTTTTTACCATGGGATAATCGGTAGGTACAAGTCTGGTTTTTCCTCCTACATCTTTCAGTGGAAGCGACTTAATTTGCTCGCCCTTTTTAATAATCATCCTGTCAAATTTTTCTTTGGCGATCAAATCAACCGCTGCTGCGCCAAAACGGGTGGCCAAAATACGATCCATAGGTGATGGGCTGCCACCGCGCTGAATATATCCTAAGATAGTTTTACGGGTTTCGACACCTGTTCCCAGCTCAATTTGCTCGGCCAAATAACTCGCTGCCGACATACCATCGGGACGTTTTATACCCTCTGCAACCACAACAATGGAATATGACTTTTTCTTTTTGGCTCTGTCAATCAAGTATTTATTTACAGCTTCAATATCGTAGGCAATTTCAGGAATAAGAATTACATCGCCACCTCCGGCCATACCAGCATACAAAGTGAGCCATCCGGCATCATGCCCCATAAGCTCAATTACCATTATGCGTTTATGTGAGTTTCCGGTTGTGTGCAGCCTGTCGATGGCATCAGTGGCAATCCAAACAGCAGAGTCGAAGCCAAAGGTAACATCCGTTCCCCACACATCGTTGTCAATGGTTTTTGGAATTCCAATAATATTGAGTCCTTCTTTGGCCAACAAAGCTGCTGTTTTCATGGTGCCGTTGCCGCCAATGCATACCACGGCATCGAGTTTCATTTCATCATAATGTTGCTTGATAAGTGCTGGCTTGTCGATGTCGAGTTCACCATTTCTTTTGTAAGGCTTTTCGCGCGAAGTACCTAAAATAGTTCCACCGAGCGTTAGTATCCCCGACAGTTGTCTTTCTTTGAGTTCTTCATAGTCCTTGTATATTAACCCGGTAAACCCCGACGAAATACCAAAGACTTCCATTCCGTATTTAACGATCGCCGTTTTGCCAACGCCTCTGATAGCAGCATTTAATCCCGGGCAATCACCTCCGGCAGTCAGTATTCCGATTCTTTTTTTCTTTCGTCCCATAACAGGTTTTATTTCTTATTGCACACAGGCAAATGTACCTGATTATGTTATTAAAACTATTCAATCATAATTTTTTTTATCGCTAACTGATGTTCTCCAGCTTGCAAAGCCACAAAATAGAATCCAGGTTTCAAGGAAGAAACCGAAAGTTCCAAATATCCATTTTTATTCAACAAGTCCCGTGCAATAACAGGTCGCGCAAGAGCATCGTAAACAACCATACGAACATTTTTAGATTGGACAGATATGTATTTTATATACAATATTTCTTTCGCCGGATTCGGATAAACAGTCAACATTCCGGTATTTGAGGTCTGGTAATCAACTATATTTCCGGTTGGAGGGGAAATAATTGTTACCGTCATATCATCAAAATAAAACCCATCCTCACGGTGATATTGATCGCTTATAAGCACAAACCTGATCATGATCTGTTGGCCGAGAAAGACGTTGAGGTTAATCTCTTCCTCTACCCATGTATATTGAAAACCATCATAAACAGGTTGACCTTCTGCTTGATTTACAGTTCCCTCATTGGTGTATTTTCCCATCAGGGGAGTCCACCCTACCGCGGTGTCGGTACTGGCAAAAACCTGCACATAATCATAGTCGGCTTCAATTTCCCATTTTGCCCAAAACCTTAAAAAGGCCGCTTTTGCTCCAGACAGATCGATAACCGAATCGAGGATGACCTGCGAATTTTCATTGTTTGAGTAATTGCCGAAGGGAGAGTCAGTCATCGATTTTACGGGAGAATAGTATGAGGCCATTGTCTCGTCCCATTTCATACTTTTCCAAAGTTCTGTTTCCATGTCTGAGACAAAAATGTCAAACTCCTCGCCAAACACACGCATAATGGTGTCGCTGAAAGTTTGTTGACCATTCTCTACTGAAAGCAAATAGTAAAAGGAGGTGCCGACTTCAATGTCTGCATTTAGACCGAAAGCGATGAAATCGGATTGAATAGCCAACAGGTCGGGGTTGGAATAAGTTATCGGATCGCCAACCCATTGAATATTATTATCCAGAGGAGAAATGGAAACGGTATAGGTGCCGCCATTTTTTAATCCCAATCGTTTGAAATCAAAATGGGCTTTTCCTGCTAACTGCGGTACTGATATGGGTGAAGTGCTGGTTACTTCGGCATAATGCAACAACAACTGAGCGGCCATAAGGCTCTGATAAACATTCTCCTGACAAAGGGGAATGATCCTGCTTGTTTCAGGCCAAAACCCGTCGCCCGAATCACCGATTTCAGGCACATAAGAGAATATTTTCCCTTTATAGTTCTCATCCCCATACATCCAGTCGTTGGAATCGCCATTGGTAGGGTAAAGGGTAGGCCCACCTGGGCCATACAGGTAATTGTTTCTTGCTGTCATCAACCGTGCAAAGTCGGTCATCAATTCATTATCTGGCGATACTTCGGTTGTATAACCCCATGGATATATCAACAAGTTGCCATAAGAATGATAATTTAGTGCGATTTGAAACTCGTTTTCAGCACAAAACTGACGAATATTGCGGGTCTCAGGTTCCGACATGGGTGATACACCACGATAGGTTTCTTCGTTTGTGTTCGGTGAGCTACCCGAATTGTCGTAGCCCCACATGTAAGAGTAATTGCGGTTAATGTCTACCCCAAAAGTTCCATCGCCGTTGTTGTTGCGGTTTTTGCGCCACATGCCTCCACCAGCAGGATAGCTCACACGGTTGTATTCGTATCCATCCGGATTTACTACCGGCACGAAATACATTTCGGTGTTGTCGACCAACCAAGCCACGTCGGGGAGGGAGTTATAGTTTTCGAGCAAATACCACATGTAATATATAAGCGATTGCAAGCTAATAGGTTCGCGCGCATGATGTAAGGCGGTATAGAGCAATTCGGGTTCGTCTTCGTTTTGGCTGGCATTATCGGATATTTTTACCCAATAGAGCATGTTCCCGTCGTGGGTAATCGTGTCGGTAGATATAGGTGTTTTTGTGGTAATTAGATCTGGATACAAGGACACCATTTCGTCAAGTTCGTTGAGCGCTTCCTCAAGAGTATAATAACCAGCCATCGATCCTAATTCAAAATGCACGGGAACGGGATATACGTTATCACGTTCGTGCGGCATGTTTTGGCTGCTGGCGGTGGCGCGTTTTGCATAAAAACGACCAACATCTTCTATTTGGATTTCGTATGATATATCTTGTTGGTCGAGCTGACTCAACTGCGTGGAATTCAGGTCGGTTTCGAGGTAAACATTTGGGCGGTAGTTTCCCTCGGTAATATCAATTCCTATGGATGCTAATTTTTGCAGCTCTTCACGCTCAATAAAAACGCGTACCCGTGAATAGGTATTTTGAGCAATTATAAAATAAGGCAAAAACAACAGCAAAAACAAAAGCAAACCGGAAATTCTTCTAATCATAAGTAGCGATTTTTCGTTAACAACATACAACAAGGACTATTTGTCAGCCCTATGGTTGTTCCATTGCAATGTTTCGATCATGTGGAGCATGTCTTTTTCCAGAAATTGAATCACAGGATCGAGCGAATCGTTGTTGGGAGTGGTATTAAAATACAGCGCGCCTCTCAAAAAATGATGGATGCTGTCGGTTACAAAAAACTGAAAGGGAGAAGCTGTTCCGCTGCCTTCAATCCGATAAATTAGTCCATAAACCTGACGTTTATCATCATAAACTACGCTATCTGTTATGGCGTCGGCTTTGGGTATATGTTTTGAAACCAGTGTATACGAATCTTCAAGGTATTCAAAAAGATTGTCGTCGATGGTTTTATAACTCAGATGTACGGTGGCGTTAAACTGAGGTATATTCAAGTTTTTCCAGTAAATCTCTTGTGGCGATTGCCTGTCGATACCGAGGCTCGCGTAAGCGGGATACTCAAATATATAAGGCATCGCGCTATCTGTTTTCAGGTAAGTTTTTTTAGGCAATTCGATGCGGAAATAACCTCTTGGCTTTGGTGTTTGTGTTTGCTCACATGAGGCTAGAAAAAGCATCGCAACAACAATGAGTAAAATAAATCTACTTTTTCTTAACATTAGTAGATTTATTTGCTGGCGGAATTTCAGCCACTTCAATTTCTTTGATTTTACGTTCATCAGCATCATGGATTATAAACTCAAATCTCCGGTATTTTATTTTATCTCCTTTTAAAGGAATCCGTCCTTGGAGCTCCAACATTAATCCTCCGAGCGAATCTGCTTCACCCACTACTTTATCGAAATAGTCGTCTTTTAGGTGCAGGATTTTATAAAAATCGTTGAGTGGCGTTTTGGCTTCAAAAAGGTAATGGTTGTTGGGCAATACCTCATGTTTAAACTGATGAGGTTCTTTATCAAACTCATCGCTTATGTCACCAACAATTTCCTCTATTATGTCTTCTAGGGTAATTATTCCAGAGGTGCCCCCGTATTCATCAACTACAATGGCCAAGTGGTTTTTTTTCTCACGAAATTCTTGAAGCAAATCATTTATTCTTTTGTTCTCGGGCACGAAAAACGGTGGACGAAGCAGACTTATCCAATCTTGAAAAACAGGTTTGTTTAAGTGAGGAATCAGGTCTTTGATATAGAGTATGCCAACCACCTCATCAAGCGAATCTTTGTAAACAGGTATTCGACTAAACCCTGACTCGAGAACAGTTAGAATCACTTCGGCATAAGTTGTTGAAGCATCAATAGCCGTGATGTTTACACGCGACTGCATGATTTCTGTGGCTTCGGTTTCTCCAAAAGTAGCAATGCCTTTCAGGATTTTCTTTTCGTGATCGGTAATGCTTTCTCCCACAGTAAGGTCGATGGCATCGGATAAATCGCTCATGCTTAGCTGATGGCTTTTCTTTTTTACTTTTTTATCAATCAGGTTGGTTGAATTTACCAGCAGGCTGCTTAATGGCCTGAAAACCGTGATGAGAAAACGCAGGTTGTTCACCATCAAATTAGCAAACATCATGGGTTCTTTGTTGGCCAGAATTTTAGGAATAATCTCACCAAAAATCAACAAAACAGAAGTTACCAACACGACTTGGATAAAAAATATCACGGCAGGATGGTATGCTGACGATACAAACTCATCGACCACAAAGGCCGAAAGAACAACAATGCCAACATTTACAAAGTTGTTTGTTATTAGTATGGTGCTTAAAAGCCGCTTCGGTTTTTCCAGTAACGCCAGTATTGACAAATCCTTTTTCTCCGCCCTGTTTTTAAGCGTAGTAAGATCAACAGGAGAGAGCGAAAAAAAAGCCGTTTCGCTTCCTGATATCAAGGCCGAAATGACCAACAAAACCAATATAATCAATAAAAAAACCCAAGTACCGGCGTCGAAGGCCGAAATCCAAGAGTCCTGTACTAGGCTCGCGAAACTTAAAGGGTCTATATCTGTGCTTTCCAAATCAATTAAATTGAACTGCTTATTTAAAGGGGCAAAAATACGAAGAAAACAGATGTGCGCAAATTAATTGACTGATTTTTAGAAAGGAAGGTCATCTTCGTACGATTCGGTGGTTCCGGGGTTTGGTGACGGGGCTTCATTCGGCGCACTTTCTGAAGTTGTTTTCCTTTCGTATGATCCCTGTTGGTCGCTGCCCTGTGGGCGCGCCAGAATGTTAATTTTTTCGGAAAGTATCTCGGTAATATATTTATCATTACCATCTTTATCGCTGTATTTGCGGTTTTTAATCTTTCCTTCTACATACACTAAATCGCCTTTTCCAATAGCTTTTTCTGCCAGATAACGGTAGCCAACTATGTTGTGCCATTCGGTTTGATCTTTCCACTCATTGGTAGTTCTGTCGCGGTAGCTTTCGGTAGTAGCCAGTGAGAAACTAATTTTTTTGGTTCCGTCGTCGAACACAAAAATTTCAGGGTCTTTTCCAATTCTTCCTATCAAAATCACTTTGTTTAATCCAGCCATTTTATTTTATTTTTATAATTATTTATTCTTTTATCCAACTCAAATCGTGTAAAAACTTATCTACCAGCACAGGAACGGGATAGTTGGGTAACGACGATTGTTTCACCAAAAGTAATGGTTTTTTTAACTCAGGAAGTGCAGCTATTTCGATAGAAACGGAAATAAATTTTGCCTTTAGGATACGATGCGTAAGCAGGTGTTTGTATTCGGTGGATACGCCAGTAATATGGTAATTAAGTTCAGCGATGCCTATCTTCGACAATGCAGGAGCAAGTATTTCTTCGGGCATAACCGGATTTTCTGTTTCTACACATGGAAAATCATACAAACCAGCCCAAATACCTTTGCTGCTGCGGTGTCGGAGCACCAATTCAGGGCAAGATACATTTGTAGTTGAAATGACTATATAATGAAGGTGCACAATTTTTTGTTTCGTTTTTGGCATTTGCACCGGAAATTTTTCTGTTTGCCCATGCCGATAGGCAAAACAAGCTGAGCGAAATGGACAGTCGGCACATTGCGGATTTTTTGGCGTACAAACAAGTGCTCCCAATTCCATCATGGCCTGATTAAAATAAGCTGGATCATAATCAGACATCATTGATTGGGAAATTTTTACAAATTCGGCATGTGCTTTTAACGAAGGTACAGGCGTTGTTACGCCGTAAAGTCTTGAAATTACACGATATACGTTACCATCTACAACAGGATTAGGCAATCCGTAAGCCAGACTCGAAATGGCCGCTGCTGTATATGGTCCAATGCCAGGTAGCGACTGCAATGTTTTTAGATCAGAAGGAAAAACACCGTTAAAATCATTTACAACATGCTGTGCCGTGCGCAGCAAATTACGCGCCCGACTATAATAGCCCAACCCCTGCCAGAGCTTAAAGACTTCATGTTCTGCGGAAGTCGCCAGTAAAAAAATATCTGGATATGCCTCAACAAATCGCAGGTAATAGGGCAAACCTTGGTCTACACGAGTTTGCTGGAGAATTACCTCCGAAAGCCATATACGGTAAGGATCTTTTGTTTCGCGCCAAGGCAATAATCGCCCCGAATGCCTATACCAGGAAAGTAATTGACTTGTAATATCGTTCATAGGTTAGCGAAAATACTTAAAAAGAACAGATTAGAATAAAAAAAAAGGTGATTTTTATTTTTTTTATCAAAAAAGTACTACTTTTGCCCTCCAAACTAAAAAACTAATATTTAATCATTTAAAATAGTATTGATATGACAAAGGCAGAAATTGTAACAGAAATCGCCAACAAAACTGGCATTGAAAAAGTAGCTGTTCAGGCAGTAGTTGAATCCTTCATGGAAACTGTTAAGCAAACTATGGTAGAAGGTGAAAACGTCTATTTAAGAGGATTTGGTAGCTTTATTATCAAAAGAAGAGCTGAAAAAACAGGTCGTAATATTTCAAAAAATACTACCATCATTATTCCCGCTCACAACATTCCTGCATTTAAACCAGCTAAAACCTTTGTTAGCGAAGTAAAAGGCAAATAATTTTCACACATAAACAACTAGTATTATGCCAAACGGTAAAAAGAGAAAAAGACATAAGATGTCGACGCACAAGCGTAAAAAACGCTTGAGGAAGAACAGGCATAAGAAGAAATAAACGTTTCTTTTACGCGATAACACGGAATTTCTTAGAAGATTACCGTGTTATTGCGTTTTTTATCCTTCCCTCCAAAATTATATTGTTTGTCCTGCAAATTATCTCAACTTAATAGCATTTTGCTATTGTATTACCTTCAAAAATTTAACACGTGAATAGAGAATTAATAATCGATTCGAATCTATCGGAGGTTAATATTGCGTTGCTTGAGGACAAAAATCTGGTTGAACTAAACAAAGAGGAAACCAACAATAAGTTCGCTGTAGGTGATGTTTTTCTTGGAAAAGTAAAACGCATCATGCCCGGACTTAACGCTGCCTTTGTTGATGTGGGGTACGAAAAAGATGCATTTTTGCATTATCTCGATCTGGGACCACAAATTCGTACCTTTAATAAATATGTAAAACTCGGGTTACAAGAAAAGGCACACCTTACTTCGCATGAAGAAATAAAGCCCGAGAAAGACATTGAAAAAACCGGAAAAATAAATCAGGTACTCATTAGCGGTCAGCAGATCTTAGTTCAAATTGCCAAAGAACCTATTTCTACAAAAGGGCCACGTATCACTACCGAGATTTCATTTCCTGGCAGGTTTCTGGTGCTGCTTCCTTTCTCCACCAAAATATCTATTTCGCAAAAAATCAGAAGTAAAGATGAGCGCAACAGGCTCAAGCGACTGATTTCAAGCATTAAGCCAAATAACTATGGCGTTATTATCCGCACTGTGGCCGAAAACAAAAAAGTGGCCGAACTGGATAGTGACTTGCGCGATTTAGTAGGAAAATGGGAAAGTATCTTCCTGAAACTGCCACACCTTCAAGCACCACAAAAGGTACTGAGCGAATTGGATCGAACCTCCCAAATATTGCGCGATGTGTTAAACGAATCGTTTAACTCCGTCTATTTGAACGATCCTATACTTTACGAGGAAACAAAAGCTTATCTGGGAACCATTGCTCCAGATAAAAAAGATATTGTAAAACATTATAAAGGTAAAGCTCCCATTTTCGATCATTTTGGAATTGATAAACAACTCCGAAGTTCGTTTGGGAAAACTGTTACAATTAAAAGTGGTGTGTATCTCATTATTGAACATACTGAGGCACTACATGTTATCGACATCAACAGCGGTCACCGGGTAAATAAGGACAACTCGCAGGAGCAAAATGCCCTCACCGTAAACCTGGAATCCGCTATTGAAGTTGCTCGCCAACTGCGACTGCGCGATATGGGTGGTATAATCGTAATCGATTTTATCGATATGCACGATGCTAAAAACCGCCGCGCGCTTTATCAGAAACTTAAAGATGAAATGGCACGCGACAGAGCCAAACATACGATACTGCCTCCAAGCAAATTTGGATTGGTACAGATTACCCGCCAACGGGTGCGCCCGGCAATGTCGGTGCCTGTGCTTGAAAAATGTCCTGTTTGCAACGGAACTGGCGAAATAAAATCAAGTATGATGGTCGTTGATGAAATTGAAAACAACCTGAACTACCTTATTCAGGATCAAAACCAAAAACAACTTTCCTTGGGTGTACACCCATACATTGAAGCATTCCTTAAAAAAGGATTCAGAAAGTTTCAAATTAAATGGTTCTTTAAATATAAACAGTGGGTGAAAATTCGCGAAATGCGTGATTTTCATTTCTTAGAATACCAGTTTTATAATAAAAATAACGATATTATTAAGCAGTAGCTCAGTACTCGGAAAACCGCCACCACAATGGCGGTTTTTTTATGCCCAAAATGTAAATCACATCACGATAATTGAAATACTCCGAAAAACCTCGTTACATTTGTAGCATAAAAAAAATCATATGCAATACCCCCAAATTAAAACAGCCTTGTTGCTCTTGATTGCAACCATATTGTTTTCATGTCACTCGAAAACCACAGAAACCAACTATCAAATACTTTCGCCTGATGGTAATATTCGGGTCACTTTCACGCTAGATCATACTGGCAAACCTTTTTATTCAGTGAGTTATAACAATCAGGATATTATCCTACCTTCCACACTTGGATTTCAATTCGAAGGGCAGGCTCCTCTTAATAGCGACCTGAAGCTTGAAAATGCCCAGATGCTACAAGGCCTCAACAAACCATGGGAAATGCCCTGGGGCGAAAAACGAATGGTTGATAATATGTACAACGAGGCCATCATTACGCTTGCCGAACAATCGGGACTAAAACGGGTTTTTACACTCACCTTTAAAGTGTATGATGATGGGCTTGGATTCAGGTATCTTTTTCCACCTCAACCCAATCTAAATCAGGTACTAATTGCAGAAGAAAACACAGAATTTAATCTGGCTGGCGACTACACCGCTTTTTGGGGTCCAGGAGATTGGGATATTTATGAGCACCTTTACTCTACCACCCCGGTTTCTAAAATAAATGCGTTTAAGTATACCAACAATGGACTGGCTCAATCGAATATACCCAACAATGCTGTGAATACCCCGATTACCATGATTGCTGACAATGGCGTACATATCAGTATCCACGAGGCTAACCTAACCAATTATTCTGATATGACCTTGCTGATTGATACCACCAGTTTCAAGCTAAAAAGCTGCTTGGTAGGCTCAGATAATCACAGCTACAAAGTGAAGCTGAAAACGCCTTTTGTTACGCCATGGCGCACGATTCAAATTTCACCAGATGCCGCCGGACTTATCGAATCTGATTTGATTGTGAACTTGAATGAGCCCAATGCTCTGGGTGATGTTTCTTGGGTAGAGCCTACGAAATACATCGGTATTTGGTGGGACATGCACCTAAATCGACGCACCTGGGATTATGCCAGTGGCAATCATGGCGCCACCACTGAATACGCCAAAGAGCTTATCGACTTTGCCTCTCAGCACAACATCAAAGGCTTGTTGGTGGAAGGATGGAACACCGGATGGGAGCACTGGATAGGGTTTGAAGACCGTGAAGGAGTTTTTGATTTCGTTACGCCATACCCCGATTACAACCTCGAAGAAGTGGTGCGTTATGGCAAAGAAAAAGGTGTAAATATTATTATGCACCACGAAACCTCTGCTGCAACCCAAACCTATACCCAGCAAATGGACACAGCTTATCAACTCATGGAAAAGCTCGGCATTCATGCCGTGAAAACGGGATACGTAGGAAAAATTCTTCCCAAAGGTGAGTACCACCACGGACAATATATGGTAAATCATTACCAAAAAGTGCTTGAAACTGCGGCAAAATACAAGGTGGCGATAGATGCACACGAACCAATTAAAGCTACCGGAAAAAGGCGCACCTTTCCCAATGCGGTTTCTCGCGAAGGCCTTCGTGGTCAAGAGTTTAACGCATGGGGAGCTGATGGAGGTAATCCACCTGAACACCTGCCAATAGTGGCATTTACACGTATGCTGGCCGGCCCTATTGATTTTACCCCAGGGATTTTTAACATTAAACTCGACCCTTATCGTCCAGACAATCAGGTGAATACTACTATAGCCCAGCAGTTGGCTTTGTACGTGATTATTTACAGCCCTGTGCAAATGGCTGCCGATTTGATTTATAATTATCAGGATCACCCAGCATTTCAGTTTATTGAAGATGTTCCGGTAAACTGGGAACAAACTATTGTGCTGAATGGCGAAATTGGTGATTTTGTGACCATTGCACGGCAAGATCGCGATAGCGAAAACTGGTTTGTAGGAGCTATTACCGATGAAAATGCACGAACATTGACCCTCAATTTTGACTTTTTGACTCCCGGAAAAAGCTATCAAGCTACCCTTTACAAAGATGCCCCTGACGCCCACTGGAACGACAACCCAACTGCTTATGAAATTGAGAAAATGGAAATCGACAGTAAGTCCACACTCGAGGTCATGTTAGCCCCAGGAGGAGGTATGGCGATGAGTTTGATAGCAGAATAAGTTCTTTTTCAGAGATTTTCGTTTAAATCCCTAACCCTATTCTGCGCAAAAAGGCAGCCAATAAATTATACCCGTTTTATCGAATACAAATCTGTTCTTCTGTCTTTCAGGTTTCGTACACTTCCGAATTGGTTTAGTTCGCGCAGCAAGTTAATGTCGACATCTGCAATCAAAATCATTTCGGTATTTGGCGTCGCTTCGGCTTTAATTCCGTTTGTTGGAAACGAAAAATCGCAGGGCGTAAATACCATCGACTGAGCGTACTGAATATCCATGTTATGCACCTTTGGCAAGTTGCCCACGCTTCCGGCGATGGCTACATAACATTCGTTTTCGATGGCTCTGGCCTGTGCGCAGTTACGCACCCTTGAGTATCCGTTTTGGGTGTCGGTTAAAAATGGAACAAACAGTATGTCGATACCATCCTCGGCTAGCATGCGGCTGAGTTCTGGAAATTCAATATCGTAGCAAATCAACACCCCAATTTTTCCGCAATCAGTATCGATAGTTTTAATAATATTTCCACCCTGCAAACCCCAAACTTTGGCCTCATCGGGTGTAATATGTAATTTTACAAAACGCTCCACGCCACCGTCTCTTTTGCATAAATAACCTGCATTGTAAAGGTTTCCGTCAACCAATTCGGGCATGCTTCCGGTAATAATGTTGATGTTGTAAGAGATGGCTAGTTCGGCAAACCGCTTGGTAATTTCTTCGGTAAATCCAGCCAGCATCCTAATAGCCTCTGCTTCCGAAAGGTGGTTGTATTCAGCCATCAATGGGGCGTTAAAAAACTCCGGAAAAAGTGCAAAGTCGGCACGGTAGCCCGACACAGCATCTACAAAATATTCAGCCTGCTGCATCAGTTCTTCAAAATCTTTGTACAGCCTCATTTGCCATTGTATAAGCCCCAGCCTGATGATGGATTTTTTTATGGCAGCTGAATTTGTTTCCTTTTCGTAATACACGTTATCCCATTCCAGCAACACGGCAAATTCTTTTGATTCTTTATCGCCTTCAAGGTAGCCTTGAATTATCCTGGCCGGGTGAAAATCGTTCGACATTTGAAAGTTAAGCACCGGATCGTGTATTTCTTTTTTCCTAACGTTGTCGATGTACTCCCGGGGGCTCATCTTTTTTGCGTACTGGTGGTAACTCGGAATACGTCCACCAAAAACAATACCTTCTAAGTTTAATTTTTCACAAAGTTCTTTTCTGTAATCATAAAGCCTTCTGCCAAGCCTAAGCCCTCTAAATTTTGGTCTGATAAAAATTTCGATGCCATATAATTTGTTTCCTTCAGAAGTGTGTGTTCCAAAGGTGTAATTTCCTGTTATTTGCTTGTATGTGTGCTTGTTGTCGAATTTTGAAGAATCAATAATAATGGAGAGCGCACATCCAGCTAACTCACCATCAACTTTTAAGCCAACCTGACCTTCAGGGAATTTTTCAATCAGCGTTCTTATTTGGCTTTCTTTCCAGTAGGCTTCGGCCATATGCGGATATGCTTCTTTCATCGAGCTTTTTATATCTTCATAATCCTCCATTTTTAGGAATACAAGCTCAATGTTGTCTATGGTTGGGGTGTCCTTTTTGTTTTCTATCATAATAATAATTTTACGCCTCTAAAGCTTTTTTAACCGCTGAAATAAACCCCTGCACATCTTCCTGTGTTGTGTCCCACGAGCACATCAGCCTGACTTCGTGTTGGCTTTCATTCCAAACATGGAAAAAATATTGCGCTTGAATTTTGGGGATAAGTGCAACAGGCATCTTTACAAATACACCATTGGCTTTAACGGGTTGGGTAATTATTAATTCTGGAATTTTTTCAATTTCACTGGCCAGCTTTTGGGCCATATCGTTCGCATTTTGTGCGTTTTTTCTCCACAAATCATCTTGCAAATACCGGTTAAACTGTGCCGAAATAAAGCGCATCTTTGAGTGAAGTTGCATGCCCTGTTTGCGGGTATATTCAAAATCTTTAGCTAGGTTTTTTTGAAAAAACACAACTGCTTCGCCGAACATCAAACCATTTTTTGTGCCACCAAACGACAGGATATCAACTCCGGCATCGGTGGTAAACGCGCGCAAATCTGCGTTCAAACTTACGGCTGCGTTGGCAATGCGGGCACCATCCATGTGCAGGTACATGTTGTGGCTGTGTGCAAAATCGGCCAGACTTTTTACCTCTTCAGGCGTGTAAACTGTACCCAACTCGGTTACTTGCGAAATGGAAATCATGCGCGGCTGCACATGGTGCTGAAACCCAATGCTGTTTAAAAACGGAAGTACCTGCTCCGGCTTAATTTTTCCGTCTGGGGTTTCGATGGTGAGCAGTTTGTAACCGCCAAATTTTTCGGGAGCACCACATTCATCTTCGTTTAAATGGGCCGAATGTGCCGTTACAATGGCCTGATATGGTTTTAGCACGTGAGCCGTACCCAGCACATTGGCCGCTGTGCCATTGTACACAAAAAACACCGAAATGTTT
>CAYWNI010000017.1:0-17914 GCA_964459525.1 uncultured Lentimicrobiaceae bacterium
AGTTGCCACATGGTTTTTGGTATTCTGAACTTCTCTTTAGGTTTGTTTTCTTCTTCTTCTTCTTTTTTGTAGTATTCGGGAGGGTATTCATTGGTGGTGGTAACTGTCCAGATAATGGCGGAAATAAGCACCGCTGCTCCTATGTAAAAGGACCAAACCACGTTGGGCGGCACTAGTCCTGATGATGCGGTAGTAGGAATGCCAACCCAGTTTCCAAGAATATATGGAAGCCATGAGCCAACCACTGCCCCAATACCAATAAGTAAGGTTTGTACCGAAAAGCCAAGTGTGTGTTGTTCTTCGGGGAGTTTATCGGCAACCAAGGCCCTGAATGGTTCCATCGAAATATTAATCGAGGCATCCATAATCATCAGCAAACCACCACCTATAAACATAGGTGCAATCCATGAGGCTAGGTGTGGCGCATTTGGCATGAGAATGAGTGCGATGCTGGTCAAAATTGCGCCAACCAAAAAATAAGGTCTTCTGCGGCCAAACCGATTCCAGGTCTTGTCGCTCATAAAACCGATGATAGGTTGAACAATCATTCCCGTTAGGGGTGCTACCAACCAAAACCAATTTAAGTGTTCTACATCTGCACCAAATGTTTGCAAAATTCGCGATGCATTCGCGTTTTGCAGGGCAAAGCCAAATTGAATACCCAAAAATCCAAAACTCATGTTCCAGATTTGCCAGAAGGATAACCTAGGTTTTTTGATCATTATTTGTGTTTTTTTTGAAGCTCCGAAGATAGAAAATCTGTGTTGAATAAGGTTCGTTTTTTAGTGTTTTTTTATAGAACTCAATAATTTATAGCCTGTATACGCACACTTTTGAAAGTCGCATACCGTTTTGATTCCTGTAATGCGCAATGCTACAGTGCTTTAACGGCTTTCGTATTGATTTCTTTATATGTCTTGTGTTCATTCGTTACATTTGCCCATTACAATTGCACCATAATCCATGACTGTTTGTGTTGAGTTTGGTGCAAAAATGTCAACGCTGTTAAAGAATAAATAAGTTGTTTTAAAGTTATCTGGATAGAGATTTTGTTTCGATGAATCAATACACATTAAAAAAAGTTGAACGGCTTTGCGCTAAAAGTCAAATTGATTTGCTTTTTAAGCAGAACGATTCGGTTTTTAAATACCCTTTAAAAGTTTTTTTTGTCGGTCAGAAAACTGATAGCGACAGACCTTCGCAGGTATTGATAGTAGTTTCAAAGCGTAACTATAAGCGTGCTGTCGATCGCAACCGAATTAAACGGCTTATTCGCGAGGCTTATCGAAAAAACAAGGGTGTTCTTTATCAATACGCTAATGTCAAAGGTATGTATGTATCGCTTGCTATTGTTTATGTGGGTAAAACTATTCTGCCCATGTCTGAAATCGAAAGGAAATTAATTCTAATTTTGCAACGTATATCAAATAAGGATGAAGAAAGTACTGGCTGAGTTTTTTGTGTTAATGATACGTGTTTATCAGTATACTTTGTCCCCTTATCTTGGAAGATCGTGTAGATATACGCCTACCTGTTCCACCTATAGTGTTGAAGCACTGCGCAAGCACGGCCCGTTTCGCGGCGGTTGGTTGTCGTTAAAAAGAATAGCCTCTTGCAACCCTTGGGGTGGAAGTGGTTACGATCCGGTACCTTAATAAATTGAACGATGAGAAAAGTATTTTTACAATATACCGTATTAGTTGTTTTGTTTTTTCTGAGCTTTCTTGGCGCTCAGGCGCAGCAGAACAATTTTGAGTTGTCGAAAAATGTTGAGATTTATATAGATCTGCTTCGGCAACTAAACGGCACTTATGCCGAAGACATTAATCCCGGTGATTTGAACACCGCCGCCATCGATGCCATGCTGGCTAAGCTTGATCCCTATACGGTTTATGTGCCCGAATCGCGACTTGAGGATTTTGAACTAATGACAAAAGGTGAATATGGCGGAATTGGCGCACTAATACAAAAACAAGGTGATTTTGTTGTTATCTCAGAGCCATATGAAGATTTCCCTGCATATAAATCTGGCTTAAGGGCAGGTGATGAGATAATTGCAATTGAAGGGGAATCGGCCAAAGGAAAAACTTCGGGTGAGGTAAGTGAACGGCTAAAAGGTGTCCCCGGATCAGAATTAAACCTCGAAATAAAGAGTTATGGCGATACAACTTCCAGACAGGTTATTGTTGTTCGCGAAAAAATAAAAATCCCTAATATTCCATTTTCGGGCATGCTTACCAGCAATATCGGTTATATCAGCTTATCGCAGTTTAATCCCAGCGCTGCGCAGGATGTAAAAAATGCTTTTTTGCAGCTTTCAGAGAACAATAAATTTGATGGACTGATTTTAGATTTGCGTGGAAATGGCGGCGGCTTAATGAATGAAGCAGTTGATCTGGTTAATATTTTTGTGCCCAAAGGTGAGCTTGTGGTCACCACGAAAGGTAAAACCAGAGCAAGTACACAGGTGCATTATACCCGTAATAAAGTGGTTAATAGTCATGTTCCTTTGGTTGTGCTGGTTGACGATAACAGTGCCAGTGCTTCTGAAATTGTTGCCGGAGCAATTCAAGATATGGATCGTGGGGTGGTTGTGGGCACACAAACATTTGGAAAAGGTCTTGTTCAGAATATTGTGCCGCTGCCCTACAACTCAAAACTAAAAATTACAGTAGCAAAATATTATATCCCAAGCGGCCGGTGTATTCAAGCTGTCGACTACTTTGGAGATACAAATCAAGGTGCGGCCTCAAAAAAAGGTGATAGTCTGGTAACAAACTTTAAAACCCGAAACGGCAGAACGGTTTTTGAAGGTAAAGGAATAGCTCCTGATATTATTACTGAGCCTCGTTTGTTCAGCCAGATCAGTGGCGATTTGTATGCCCAAAACTATATATTCAGGTTTGCTAATGAGTTTGTAAATAAAAACGATAGCATACCGCCTGTTGATGATTTTGTTATCACTGATTCGCTTTACAACGAGTTTAAGTATTTTGTGTCAAATCAAGATTTTAATTACCAAACGGAAACTGAGAATGTACTCAAGCAGTTGATTGCTAGCTCTGAACGTGAATCTTACTTTGAAGCCGTTAATGGTGAGTTAGATCAACTGTCTGCTTTGATTACAGAAGAAAAAAAGAAAGACCTCGACAAACACCGAGGTGAGATTGAGGAAATGCTCAGGGTTGAAATTATCACCCGCTATTACAACCAAAAAGGAAAAATTCAGGCTGCTTTACGTAACGACCCTGAAATTGAATCAGCACTTAAAATACTGTCAGATAAAACAAAGTATGAAGACATTCTTTCAGGTCGTCAAACGAAGTAATCTTAATCCATGTTAAATTCCCGGACAAATATACACTCGTTAGCTTATTTCGTGGTACTTGTGTTACTGGCTATTAGTATTCCGCTTTCAAAATATGCCATGAGTGTAACCCAGTTTCTGCTTTTGGGTTTGTGGGTTTGGTCGGGCTTTTCATTTCGAATATCATTTCGCTTTTTTAAAAATGGTAAGCCTTTTATGGGGATATTTCATTTTCTGGAATACTTGTTCACACTGGCCTATCACAACATAATCGATAAGTTTTCACTGTTTTTTAAAAATCCGGCGGCTCTCGTGTTTGTTTCTATTTATTTCATTCACGTTATCGGATTATTGCACACCCAGAATTTCGACTATGCCTTAAAAGACTTAAGGGTAAAACTGCCGATTTTAATGCTTCCGATTGTTATTTCTACAATGGAGCCGCTAACATTCAAGAGGTTTCGTACTTTGATGTTTTTTTATGTCGCAGCAGTACTCAGCGGAACTATCATTAGTGCAGGACTTTTGATTTCAGGTAAATATGTCGACATCAGAGATATTTCACCTTTCGTTGGCCCAATACGATTCGGGCTAAATGTAAGTTTCGGCATTTTTTCTTTGGTTTACTTTGCTTTTCATGATCGAATGCCTAGGCTGTGGCAGCGTGGAATTTTCGTTTTGTTAATCATATGGTTTACCCTGTTCTTGTTTATCCTTGAGTCGGTTACAGGTATAATTGTGGTGGTTGCCGGAAGCGTTTGCTACTTTATTTGGTTATTGCTCAGAACCCGGTTTCGGTATATCCGTATGGCCATTATTACACTTATTATCGCCATACCAGTGATGTTTTCTCTGGAAGTTTATCATATTGTCGATGAGGCAACAACGCCTCCTAATTTAGATTTTAGTCAGCTTGACAGCTTTACCTCTCAGGGAAATCTGTATGAGCATGATACCACCACAAATGATATTGAAGATGGACGGTATGTTGGGTTGTACGTATGTCGACCTGAATTAGAAACGGCCTGGAATAAGCGCAGCAATGTGGAGTATTTCTCAAATACACACGAAGGATATCCTATCGAAGCTACACTAATTCGTTACCTGACCTCGAAAGATTTACGAAAAGATGCTGAGGGTGTAAATGCATTAACCGAATGGGATATTAAAACAATTGAACAGGGTACTGCCAATATTCATTACCTTAAATCACCGGGTTTGCGGGTACGCATTTTGAAGATGTTAAAGGGTTATGATGTATACAAAAAAACCGGAAACCCGAGTGGCAGCAGCATGATGCAACGTATTGAATACATACGGGCTTCTATTGGAATTATACAAAACAACCCTTA
Organism: uncultured Lentimicrobiaceae bacterium; assembly: GCA_964459525.1. Taxonomy (GTDB): domain Bacteria; phylum Bacteroidota; class Bacteroidia; order Bacteroidales; family F082; genus UBA6244. The sequence continues at coordinate 4,660 of CAYWNI010000017.1, forward strand.
TAAAGGTGTTGGCACCGGAGATCTCGATGATGCCTTTAATATGCAATATGATGTCATGAAAACACCACTCGAAAAGAAATACCAATACCATGCTCACAACCAGTTTCTGGGCATTGCTGTGTCGTTGGGGTTGTTCGGGATGCTATGGTTTATTTTTGCGCTTTTGTATCCTGGAATCAAAACCAGATCCTTTAACGATTTCTTCTTCAGCGCTTTCTTTCTTTTGATATTTATTTCAATGTTATCGGATGATACCATAGAAACTCAAGCTGGAGCAACCTTGTTTGCTTTCTTTTTCTCTATTTTACTTTTTGGGCGTAAAAGGGACGGAAATCTTTGGCGACCGGATAAAAAAGAATAATGCTTATTTTAGCCAGAAATTATTGTTCATGGAAATTAAAAACATTGCAATACACATTGAAGAATACGGCTCGCAGGAGCAATTACCCGAATCATATAGCCAACTTCTTGCCGGAGCAGGTGAGGCTTTGAATGGTTCTTATGCCCCTTACTCAGAGTTTCATGTTGGTGCCGCTGTAATGCTCGATAACGGTCAAGTCGTTTTAGGAAGTAATCAGGAAAATGCAGCCTATCCTTCTGGATTGTGTGCCGAGCGGGTGGCTATTTTTCATGCCCAATCTAATTTTCCGGGAGTAGCCGTAAAAATGATTGCCATAACGGCTTCTTGCGATCGTTTTATTACCAATGAACCCGTTACGCCTTGTGGCGCTTGCCGTCAGGTAATTGCTGAAGTGGAAAGACGTCAAAAACGCAAAATCAGTATCGTCATGCGTGGGCAAACCGGTATAACATACGCCGTTCATGGAATCGACCAACTGTTACCGCTACTCTTTCACGAAGAAAAACTAAAAAAAATCTCTCGCTAGAATTGCTTTCTGGCGATTTCTTTTAATCAGGCGAAACTAAAACTTTAACTCATGAAAAATTTCATTGTTGTACTTACCGCTCTGTTCTTGCTAACTTCCTTTAAAACTGATAAACCTGCTTATCGACTTTTTGATGGTGCTGGCAAGTCAGTAAAATACCAAAAGATGCTAAAACAACTGGCTGAGGCAGATGTTGTGTTTTTTGGTGAGCTGCATGATAACCCAATCGCTCACTGGTTGCAATACGAAGTTACCAAAGATCTTTATGAAGCCTGGGATGGGCAAATTATGTTGGGGGCAGAAATGTTTGAAGCTGACAATCAGTTAATTTTAAACGAATACATTGAAGGTAAAATTTCAGAAAGCAGCTTTGAAAAGGAGGCGCGTCTGTGGCCTAACTATAAAACTGATTACAAACCGCTTGTGCAGCTGGCAAAAGACAGCATGCTATACTTTGTGGCCACCAATGTGCCACGTCGTTATGCCTCAGTAGCCTACAAGCAGGGGCTTGATACGCTCGAGTATTTTACGGCAGAAGCTCGCGGTTATATGGCTCCATTGCCCATAAAATATGATTCTACGGTGAAGTGTTATGCCGACATGCTTAACAACATGTCGGGGATGGGGCATGCTAACGAAAATTTACCTAAATCGCAGGCTCTTAAAGATGCTACCATGGCTTATCAGATTTCTGTAAACAAACGTGATGGCATCCAGTTTATTCATTACAACGGAAGTTACCATTCTAATAATGAAGAGGGTATAATATGGCATTTAAATCAGTATAAACCAGGACTTAAAATTGCTACAATAGCGGTTGTCCTTCAGTCGGAAGTGGATGACCTTGATGCAGATAATCAGTCGCTTGCCGATTTTATCGTCGTTGTTCCTGAAACCATGACCAAGACCTATTAGCCTGATCTATTGTATAAAGTTCTATTAAAATCCTCCAGATAAGGCAATAAAAATTTTTGTTAATTACAAATGAAAAGAGCAGAAATCCTTAAGGGAATTCTGCTCTTTTTTTGAACATCTTAAAAGGTAACTGACTACCGAGCCACTTCTACTATGTTGTAGCCTTCTACGATGTCGCCAACTTTAATGTCGTTATAGTTTTCGATATTCAGACCGCATTCGTAGCCTGTTGCAACCTCTTTCACATCGTCTTTAAAGCGCTTGAGCGATCCTAATTGACCTGTGTAGATTACAATACCATCGCGGATGATGCGGACTTTGGTGTGTCGGTTAATTTTACCATCGAGTACGTAACATCCAGCAATGGTTCCGACCTTTGTAATTCTAAAGGTTTCACGTACTTCGACGTTACATGTTATTTTCTCTTCCATTTTCGGGGCAAGCATACCTTCAATGGCTGTTTTCAGTTCTTCGGTTGCCTGGTAGATAATCGAGTAGAGTCTGATGTCGATTTCTTCTTTTTCAGCTAGCCTGCGAGCCTGACTTGATGGCCGAACTTGGAATCCAATGATAATGGCATCAGAGGCAGAAGCCAGCATAACGTCTGATTCGTTGATGGCGCCAACCGCTTTGTGTATAATGTTGACTTGCACTTCCTGAGTAGAGAGTTTGAGCATTGCATCGGCAAGCGCTTCAATAGAACCATCAACATCACCTTTTACAATAATGTTCAGTTCCTTAAAGTCGCCAATGGCTATGCGGCGTCCAATCTCATCAAGTGTGATATGTTTTTGAGTACGAAGACTTTGCTCTCGTAGCAACTGATGCCGTTTCGATGACAAGTTTTTGGCTTCTTTTTCATCAGACATTACGTTGAAAACATCACCAGCTTGTGGAGCTGAGTTGAGTCCCAGTACTAAAACAGGTACCGAAGGGCCTGCTGTTTTAACCGCCTTGTTCCTTTCGTTAAACATGGCTTTAACTTTACCGAACACCGGTCCGGCAAGGATAATATCTCCTTTTGACATGGTTCCGTCTTGAACCAAAACAGTTGCTTGAAATCCCCTGCCTTTGTCAAGCGAAGCCTCAATAACAGTACCTCGTCCAGCTTTGTTGGGGTTGGCTTTTAATTCCAAAATTTCAGCTTCTAACAGTACTTTCTCAAGTAAATCTGCAATTCCCATTCCGTTGATAGCTGAGATTTCTTGTGATTGGAATTTACCCCCCCAATCTTCAACAAGAATGTTCATGTTGGCAAGTTGTTCTTTAATTTTTTCTGAACTTGCTCCCGGTTTATCCATTTTGTTAAAAGCAAATACAATAGGTACGCCGGCTGCTTGTGCGTGGTTGATGGCTTCCCTTGTTTGGGGCATCACACTGTCGTCGGCAGCAATAACGATGATTGCAATGTCGGTTACTTTAGCTCCACGAGCACGCATGGCTGTAAAAGCTTCATGGCCAGGTGTATCGAGGAAAGTCACTTTTTTGCCGCTGTCGGTAGTAACTTCGTAAGCTCCAATATGTTGCGTAATACCTCCGGCTTCACCGGCTACTACATTGGCTTTTCTAATGTGATCGAGTAATTTGGTTTTCCCGTGATCGACGTGACCCATAACGGTAACGATAGGTGCTCGTTCAATCAAATCAGCTGGGTCGTCATCTATATCGTCGATGTCGGTAATATCAGCGTCATCAACACCTACAAACTCAACTTTAAACCCAAATTCTTCAGCAACAAGTGCGATAGTTTCAGCATCTAGACGTTGGTTTATGGATACGAACATGCCAAGCTGCATACAGGTAGTGATAATTTGGGTTACACCCACATTCATCATATTGGCCAGCTCGTTGGCGGTTAAAAACTCTGTTACTTTTAAGGTTGATTTATCAGCTTCCTGACGTTCCATTTCATCGGCAAGATGTTGTGAAACGGTTTCTCTTTTCTGTTTTCTGTATTTGGCCGATTTCGATTTACCAGCAGGAGCTAACCGTGCCAAAGTATCTTTAATTTTCTTTTGGATCTCTTCGTCGGTAGGCTCAACCTTGGTGTGAGGCCTTGAGGCTAAAGGGGCTGGTTTTTTTCTGCCTGCATTTCTGTCTCTGTTGCCGTCTTGTTTTGGCTGAGTATCGGTTTGAGGTTTTGTTTTGATACGTTTCCTCTTTTTGCGTTTCGATGCGTCATCGCTCGAAGAAGCAACCGGTTGGCCTTTTTTTCTTTTGTTTTCAACGGGGAGCTCTATTTTTCCTAGAATCTGAGGCCCATCAAGCTTGGTATATTTGGTTTTTAAAAAGTTGTCTATTTTTTCTTCCGCGGCAGGTTCTGGTTTCTTTTCTTCAACAGCAGGCTTGCTGACAGGCGCTGCTAGTTTGTTTTCCGTCGACTTTTCTTCTTTCTTTTCGGTTATCTCCGGTTTTTTGGTCTCTGCAGATGAATCTGGTTTAGATGCTTCCTTAGCTGGAGTAGCAGAACTTGCAGGTTTTGTTTTATCTGATGCTTCTTTTCTTTTCTCTGCTCTTGTTTTCTTTTTCGGTCTGGTTTTTTGGTTTAGGCTGTCAAGATCAATTTTGCCCAGAATGTTTAACTCACGTTTTCTTTCTTCAGTTTCTTCAGGTTTTTCTTCCTTGGGCTCATTCACTTTATCTGCTTTATCCACAACCTCAGGAGTAGCCTTCTCTTTGACGCTATCTTCTGTTTCTTTTACTTCCGGTAATTCTTTCGGATCTTCTTCTTTAGTCTGTGGGGTAACCTTTTCAGGAACAGGCTCTTCTTTAAGAGGAATAGATGTGGTTTCATTGGGCGTTTTTTCGTCCGATTTTTCCTCCGCTACCGGCGCAGGAGTTTTCACTTCTTCTATTTCTTTTATTTCTGTTTCAGGTGTTGGCGTTTCCTTAACAACTTCTTCAGAAACGGTTTCCTTTTGTGGTTTTGTGGCCGGCAAAATTTCTTCGGTAGGAATTTCCGTTTTTATAGGCTTCTTTTCTACCTTTTCTTTAGGTATTGTCTGTTCGGCAGGTTTTTTCTCCTCTTCAGGTTTTGCTGGTTTGGGCGCATTACGTTCTTCAGCCGAAGTTTTCAACGATTTTTTGAAATACTCTACTCCGGTATTGGTGATGATAATATCTTCTTCAACAGGAGGTTCTTCATGTCGTTTATCATCTTTAACCACCACATTTTCAATGGAAACGGTATTTTGTTTACCAATAAATTCCAGTCCCTTTTGTTTCGAGATTTCTTTCACATGTTTTTCTTCCTGAAATTCACTGAAAAGAAGATCATACATTTGTGGGTCTAGTCGGGTATTGGGATTACGGTCAATAACAAAGCCTTTTTTCCCCAGAAATTCAATCACCGAGTCAATGCTGATGTTGAATTCACGGGCGGCTTTACTTAATCTTACTACCGGTTTGGCTTCTGACATATTATTGTTGTTTATTTACGGTCGATTTTAATTCCAGCAAACACACAGTTTTCTTATTCAAATTCTGATCTTAGAATACGCAAAACCTCTTGAATGGTTTCTTCTTCAAGGTCAGTTCTGTTCACTAACTCGTGTACATCTAGTTCGATAACACTTTTGGCCGTGTCGCAACCGATGGTTTTTAGTTCATCGATGATCCACTGGTCGATTTCGTCGGTAAACTCTAGTAGGTCAACGTCTTCGCTGTCAACATCACTATCGCGGTAAACGTCGATTTCGTAACCGGTAAGTTTTCCGGCAAGTTTGATGTTGTAGCCACCTTTTCCAATGGCCAAAGAAACCTGATCGGGTTTCATGTACACTTCGGCTCGTTTGGTTTCTTCATCAATTTTGATGGAGGTAATTTTTGCCGGCGACAGTGCTCTTTGGATAAATAACGTTTTGTTGGAGGTAAAGTTGATAACGTCGATGTTTTCATTCTTTAATTCGCGAACTATTCCGTGTATACGTGATCCTTTCATGCCAACACATGCGCCAACAGGGTCGATGCGGTCGTCATAGGACTCAACAGCGATTTTCGCTCTCTCGCCAGGCACGCGATCAATTTTTTTGATGGTGATGAGTCCGTCATATACTTCAGGAACCTCAGCTTCAAATAATCTTTCGAGGAAAATGGGAGAGGTTCTGGAAAGGATGATGACTGGAGTATTATTGCGCATGTCAACTTTTAATACAACCGCGCGGATGGCATCACCTTTACGGTAATAGTCGGATGGTATTTGTTCGGATTTGGGTAGTATAAGTTCGATACCTTCATCATCGAGTACCATAATTTCTTTTTTCCAAACCTGATAAACCTCACCCGTAATAATCTCGCCAACTTTTTCCTTATATTTTCTGAAAACATTGTCCTTTTCGTAGTCTAGAATTCTCGAAACAAGATTCTGCCTGATGGCCAACACCTCTCTGCGGCCAAAATCCTTGAGCCAGATTTGTTTTGAAAAATCTTCACCAACTTCAAAATCTGGTTCAACCTTAATGGCATCTGAAATAGCAATCTGGAGGTTTTCGTCTTCCACTTCTCCGTCTTCAACAATTGCCCTAAAATGCCAAATTTCAAGGTCACCCTTGTCGATGTTTACAATGATATCAAAGTTGCTGTCAGGACCATATTTTTTCGTGAGCATGCTGTGAAATACATCTTCCAGAATGCGCATCATGGTTTCACGGTCGATGTTTTTGAATTCTTTAAACTCTGAAAAGGTTTCAACAAGATTCATGTTATCCATTGCGAAATAATTTATTGTCTGTTAAAAATTTACTATGCCTTTAGCTTCCGAAACGTTTTCCCAGGGAATGGAAATAAGCTCTCCAGGTTCTATTCGTTTGCTTTTTTTATTTTTATTTTTGGCCTGCTCGAATAGCTCAATCTGTGTTTCCGTAGCGACTTTGAGTATGCCTTTTATTTGAGTTCCATCGTTGAGTTTAACCTGAACAGCAAGCCCCTCGTACTTTTTGTATTGGCGCAACTGTGTAAATGGCTGCCCCACTCCCGATGAGCTGACGTTCAATTCAAAATCTTCAGATTCTCTGTCGAGATTCCCTTCGATATGGCGGCTTAACGCAATGCAGTGGTCAATGGTAACGCTGGTATCACTATCGATAAATACCAAAATGCGGTTTTCCGCATTGGCGTTTATCTCCACTACAAATCGGTCTGTTTCTTTCAGAAACTGATCTGCCAATTCAAGTATTTTCTCTTTTTTTATCATGGTATAAAAAGAGGGGACTGTCGTCCCCTCACATCATTTCTATCTATCGTTGTCCGACAAGGATTCGAACCTTGACAGGCAGAATCAAAATCTGCAGTGCTACCGTTACACCATCGGACATTCGGGGCGCAAAGATACTGCTTTTTTTGTTTTTTCAAACATTTATTCGAAAAATTACATTGCATTTAGTCCAAGTTAGGGCTTCCATTTTAGGATATGCTATCTTTGTCGCAAGGTTTTTAAAAACTATGGAATGAAATACTACATTATTGCCGGTGAGACTTCTGGCGATATTCATGGGGAAAATTTGATGAAGTCGCTTAAGGTTCTCGACCAAGAAGCTGATTTTAGGTTTTGGGGTGGCGACAGGATGCTCGATCAGGGTGGGCATCTGGTAAAGCATTATCGCGATCTGGCTTTTATGGGTTTTGCAGAAGTGCTCTTTAATTTGAAAACAATCCTAAATAATTTGTCTTTTTGTAAAAATGATATGCTTGGCTATAAGCCAGATGTGCTCATTTGTATTGATTATCCGGGTTTTAACTTACGAATTGCGGAGTTTGCTCACCACCACCAGATCAAGGTTGTTTACTATATCTCGCCACAAATATGGGCATGGAAGAAGAATAGGGTACACACCATAAAACGTGTTGTCGACAAAATGATCGTGATTCTTCCTTTTGAAACTACTTTTTATAAAAATTATAGTGTTGATGTTTCGTTTGTTGGGCATCCCCTGCTTGACCATTTAAACGCGCAGCAATCTGTTTCGCGAGAAGTGTTTTTGCAGAATCAACAACTTTCTGATAAGCCTATTATAGCCTTGTTGCCTGGTAGTCGTAAGCAGGAAGTAACCGGAATGCTTCGCGAAATGCTGAAAATGGTGAAGTACTATCCAGATCATCAATTTGTGGTGGCAGGTGTAAACACCATTTCTCCAGAGGTTTATCTTTCGGTAGGCCAACAAAACAACGTGCAGGTAATTTACAACGATATGACCAACCTGTTGCTCGCCTCTGAAGCTGCTTTGGTAACATCAGGTACGGCTACCTTAGAAACGGCACTTTTAAAAGTGCCTCAGGTTGTGTGTTATAAAGGCAATTACTTCAGTTATCAAATCGCCCGCCGCATTGTAGATGTTAAATACATTTCGCTCGTAAACCTGATAATGGATAAGCCTGTGGTGGTTGAGCTCATTCAAAATGATTTGAATGAAAAAAACCTAAAAAAGCAGCTCGATTTGTTGCTGAATGATACCGAAGTTCGGTCGCAAATAATGTCAGATTATCAAGAGTTGATTGAGATACTGGGCAAACATGGCGCTTCTGATAGGGCAGCCAGAATTATTTTGGATTTATTGAAATAATTGATCCATTAACGGATTCAATCACTTCATCATAAACAGTTTTGTTGCCAACGCCATCGGTTATTTCGAGGTGAAAGGTGTTTTTTCCGGCTTTAATTTTTTCATCCGACGTGTAAAAAATCAGGTTGTTTTTGGCATCGTATTCCATCAAAAGCCAACTGTTGTTTAATGTCGCTCGAAAAGCGGAAATGCCTGTTTGCTTATCGCTGATCTTTGCACTCAAAATTTGGTTTTTTTCGCCTTTTGCTGCTGGTTTTATTTTGTTTACTCTGATGGTTGGGCAGATTGTGTCGATTATCACTTTGTAATATCCGAAGCGTCGAATTGAACTTTCTATCCAGCCGTCGTTGAGCGCACCGCCGGCATAAGCAAACGATTTATTGTCTTCTGAATAAGCTAGATAAAGCTTTTTCGCATTTTCCAACTTCAAAGGTAGGTTGTCAACTTTCAGCTTTAGCGAAACGCTTTTTTGCAACGGAATTTTTGGTTGGTGAATTTTGACGGTGGTTGAATATTGGGTTGTGTCGGTGATTAATTCCTGATAGTCAAAGTAAAAGGACTTGTAGGTAGCATTTGCCGGTATCAGGATTTCGGCTTTGCTGGTTTGGATATTTAGTGGTGAGCTAAAGTGAACGAAATAAGGAGTTTCTGACAAGGTTTTTACTGGGATATATTGCGCGGTGTCGCCCCAAACAGTAAAGTCGAGTTTCGATAGATTGCCATAAACATCGCTAACTCGCCATGAAAACTGGTGTTGCAATGAGTCGTTGAATTGGAAAATTCCATTGCCTTCAACTTGTGTGTAGTTTCTGAATAAATTGTTCGTGTCAATTTGTGTTCTTACAAATCTTTTGTTTGTGGCTGTAAAGGCTTCAAAGTCTATTAAACTGTTAATATAGCGTGTGGTTGCAAACGAAAGTTTGTCTTGTGTAAAACCAAACACTTGTGTTGTGTCGTTGAAAAACAACACCTCAAAAACACCATTCTTATTTGGAATATCGTTCATGAGATCGTAGGTGAGCAGTCCAAACGAAATATTGCCTTGTAATTTTATTTGGCTTTGAAAATCAAGACGATGTGTAACACCCCAACCGGCAACAGGGATAAAAAGGGTATCTTGTTTCCCATTCACAAAAGCATTTTGGTCGGCGGGATAAATAGCCATCTCAAGAATCTTAGGTCGATAGAAATCTTTTACCTTTAAACTGTTAAATAGCAGTGGGTTAACAGGATGTTGGGTGGCTTCTTCCCTAATTTCAAAATGGAGGTGCGGCCCCATGGAGCCACCAGTATTTCCAGAAAAAGCAATGATCTGTCCTTTTTTAACAGATAGCTCATTTTTGTCTGGAAAGGCCTCAACCTCAAAACTTTCCTGTTTATATTGAAGCGCTTTAATGTATTGTTCAATGGTGTCGTTAAAGCATTTCAGGTGTCCGTAAACAGAAACATAACCATTGTTGTGTGTAATGTAAATGGCTTTTCCATATCCTCCAGCTGAAATTTTAATGCGCGAAACCCAGCCGTCTTCAATAGATTTTACCCTGAGGCCTTCTCTGCCTTGAGTTTTTATGTCGATGCCTGAGTGAAAGTGATTGGAGCGGAGTTCGCCGAATGTGCCCGAAAGGTATAGTGGAATGTCGAGGGGTGGCACAAATGGCGTTTGGTTAATGGGCTGCGATATGGAGAAAACAGCTTGGAATAGCAAGAAAATCGACAGCAGGATAGCTTTACAGTTCATGATTATTGAGTAGCAGGGTTAATTGTTTCATGTCGTGAATTATATGGTCGGCCAAAGGAAAAGATCCTTTCAATTTTTGTTCGTTGAAGAAAACGGTAGTCATGTTAGCAATTTTCGCTCCCACGATGTCTTTTTCGTAAAGGTTTCCAATCACGACACATTCGTTGGCTTGAAAACCTGAAAGTAAAGCTGTTTTGGTAAAAAATTCCGGATCAGGTTTGACGATTCCCAGCTCGATTTGGGAGAAAAAAAAGGTGAAATACTTGTCGGCACCTACCATCGTCAATGCGGCTTTCATGTCAGCGGTATTGCTGTGGCTGGCACTTGTTGCAATAATACAGGTGTGGTTTTTGTTGGCAGCCCGCAAAGCCTCTTCTGCGCCTGGAATCCATGCCGTTTTCTCCCATTTGCTCATGGGGCCTGGTAAGTTGAAGTCGCGCATGATGGTATCGCCCCAGTCGAAGATAAGTGCTTTTATTTCCTTTTTCATGCCACAAAAGTAATACGAAATTACAGACACGACATCGGGGTAATTTGTTTTTATGGGGCTAAAAACAATCGAAAAACAAAAGGTTATAGGATAGATACTCTTGAAAAATCAGTATTTTTGCGAAAATTCAATCATATGGCGCAAAAATCTGTTATCATTGGCTTCATTGCTGTTGTATTGTTGTTTGTTGGTTGTAAAAAAACCGACAATGGCGACGGAATAAAGCCTGTAATCGTTGTTTTGGGATACAACCCTATGTATTGGGCGTTGGATTTGCCTTATATGGATTCAGGTGCCGAGGCTTATGATGTTTCTAGCACAGGCGACACGTTGTATATCACCGACTTAATTGAAACCAAAAACGATGTTGATGTTTCAAAAATTGGAGAATATTCCGTAACTTATAACGTGAAAGATGCGAGTGGTTTGGCAGCAGACACACAAGTGCGCACAGTGAAAGTGGTGTTAGGCAAGTAATTACTTTTTAAATCCAGATTTTAATCGACAGAAAATGAAGAAAAAACTCATGTTTATCGTGAATCCCCACTCTGGGGGGAAGAAGCATGAGCAACTTGCGAAATCTGTTGCAAAACACATTGATTTACATCGGTTTGATACGGAAATCGTTTTCACCGAATATGCGCGTCATGCCTCCGAAATTAGTCGTCAGGCTGTTGCCGATAAAGTGGATGTGCTTGTGGCTGTGGGTGGCGATGGCACCATAAACGAAGTAGCCTCTGAAATTGTAAATACCAGTGTAATATTGGGTATTGTGCCGATGGGATCTGGAAATGGGCTTGCCCGTCATCTTGGTATTCCGCGGCATGTCGACAAGGCAATCGGATTGATTAACCAGTGCGAACACACCAAAATTGATACATGCGCTGTAAACGGAAGACGTTTTGTAAGCATTGCCGGCGTTGGTTTTGATGCACTCGTGGCGAAACATTTTGCGAAAAGCGAAAGACGTGGTTTCTTAGGCTATTTTACTATTGTAGCTAACAAATACCTGGGCTACCGACCAAAAAAATATAAATTGAGCTTTGCTAATGGTGATAAACTGAACACCAGAGCGCTGTTTATTGCTTTCGCTAATTCCAATCAGTTTGGCTACAATACCACCATCGCTCCATCCGCTCGTATTTCTGACGGTTTGCTGGATGTGTGCGTCGTGAAAAAACCACTACTTGTTTCGCTGCCGATTATAGCCAATTTGCTTTTGCTAAAAAAAATTAATTTGGCCAACGAAATACAAATAATACAAACCCCCGAACTGATTGTAACTCAGTCACGGAATAGAGTTGTAAACGTTGACGGTGAGCCGGTTAGTATTGCGAAAAAGTTAAATATAAAAATTGATCCACTTTCACTGAAGATTATAATTAAAAAAGACGATGGCAAAATATAACGATTTCAACTTGGTGTTTTCAACAAACCCCGATTTTAAGCCTCATGATGACACACCTGATGAAGCTGAAACCAAGGTCCCAAAAGACCAAAAACTGTATGTATTTTTGGATAAAAAACAGCGAAGAGGCAAAAAGGTAACGCTCGTTGAAGGGTTTGAAGGGAGAGAAGATGACCTGAAACAGCTTGGAAAACTGCTCAAATCGAAATGCGGTGTGGGTGGTTCTGTAAAAGACAACCTGGTTATTATTCAGGGAGATTTTCGTGAAAAAATTGTATTGTTGCTTACCCAAGAAGGATATAAAGTAAAAACCAAATAATAAATACCATGAATAGAATCTCTGTTTTATTGATTTTAACACTGACCGTTACTAGTTTTACAGGATACAGTCAGGTGGAGCAAGGTGCCATTACGCCGAAAATGCTTGAACAAATACAAGCTGAATTTGAGCCAACACCTACCAACCAAGCGTTGCTAAATGCCGTGACCAACAACGAAATAAAAAAATTAGCGTTGAACCATGCCAACGAAGAAAAAATTAACTCTTTTTTCTCGCACCAGGTAAAAACAAAGGGTATTGCCAATCAAAAATCTTCAGGTCGTTGCTGGCTTTATACCGGATTAAACACGCTGAAACCGCTTGTGCAAGAGGAATATAAAATCAATGATTTTGATTTTAGCCATACCTACAACTTTTTCTGGGATCAGTTTGAGAAATCAAATCTGTTTTTGGAAATTGCCAAAGCAACCGCCTCCAAGCCATTGGATGACAGAGAAGTAGAATGGTTGTTTAAAAATCCGGTCGGTGATGGCGGGCAATGGACAACTTTTGCCGACAATGTAAAAAAATATGGCGTTGTTCCGGCGGAAGCCATGCCCGACACCTACCAGAGTGAAAATACAGCTGTGTTTTCGCGGTTGCTCAGTCAGAAATTACGTGAGTTTGGCCTAGAAATGCGCATGATTGCCGTATCAAGAATGGCCGATGAGATGAAAAATGAAGCCAAGATCAAAATGTTGAAGGAGATTTACCGCATGCTCGTTTTAAGTTTTGGTGTGCCTCCCAGTGAGTTTGTGTGGCAGTTTAAAGATGCAGAAGGCACTATTAGTGAAGCCAAAACATTTACGCCAGTTTCCTTTTACAACGAAATTATCGGTGTGAATCTCGATGATTATGTGATGTTTATGAACGACCCTACCCGCGAATACAACAAGCTATACGAAATACAATACGACCGCAATTTGGTGGAAGGTGGAAAC
>CAYWNI010000018.1:0-2344 GCA_964459525.1 uncultured Lentimicrobiaceae bacterium
GCGCCCTTGGTTGATTCGGTTAGCGAACCGCCCGCAAATAGCCCCCATGTAAGCATCACCTTTTTGGCATGCTTCTGGCGTGTCGTAGCCTACAATCAAGTCGATATCTTGATCTTTAAAGGGTGCTTTAAGGCTGATAATTCTGCCTCCCAGCGCAATGAATTCGACCCGCAGTCCATTGTTGTTTTTTAAAACATAAACGTTTTGATCCATAATTAATGAAAAAATATATAGTTACTAAGAGCCTGCAAGAAACTAATTACCAAAAAACAACGTAAAGCATAACCACGATCAGTAACATGATGTAGGCACTGATATTAAACGTTTTGTCGGTTAAAAAAGTTTCCCTGAACAACGGTATGGCTTTCGGGTCGTCATCGCCTTGGCCTGTTGACAGCGAAACACCTACAATGGTCGCCATGGTAATGAGCAAGGTGTACAGCATCTGATCCAAAAAGGGCATGTCGATGGGCAGAAATTTCAATCCTAAAGCAACTGGAATGGAAACCAATACGCCGATGATGGCACCTTTGACATTGGTCTTTTTCCAGAATAATCCCATGAGGAAAACCGCTAAAATACCGGGACTAACGAGACCCGTGTATTCTTGAATGTACTGAAACATCTGCGGAATTGACCCCATAGATTTGGCGATAGAGGTTGCAACGATAAGCGCCACTATAACGGTTAGACGACCTGTGCGCACCAATTGTTTGTTGTTGGCTTTTTTATTGATGTAAGGTTTGTAAATATCCATTGTAAAAATGGTGGCTGTAGAGTTGAGCATAGATGCCAACGAAGATACAATGGCTGCTGAAAGTGCCGCCACCACAAGTCCTTTTAAGCCGACAGGAATAAACGTGCTGATCAGCCAAGGATAGGCCCTGTCAACATCTGTGCCTCCTCCGGCTTTGCTAAAAACATCCTGAACGCCATCAATGGTGGCTGTGCCAGCGGGATGTGTGTACATTACATAGGCAATGATTCCTGGAATCACAACAATTAGCGGAACGATGAGCTTTAAAAACCCTGCAAAAGCGATGCCTTTTTGAGCTTCTTTCAACGACTTTGCCGCCAGCGCTCTTTGTATAATGTATTGATTAAAGCCCCAGTAATACAGGTTGGCAACCCACATGCCTCCAATCAAGACAGCTATGCCTGGCAGGTTTTTAAATTCGGGATTGTCTTTCCTTAATATCATGTGAAATTTGTCGCCGGCAACATCGTAAATGTGCTGAAGACCATCGTAAGCGCCGCCAGCCGGGGTAACATGATCGAGTGCGATATAGGTAGTGATTAAGCCGCCAATTACCAGCAGCACTACCTGTATTACATCCGTCCAGGCAACGGCAGCAAGACCACCCCAAACCGAATAGGCCGCTGCAAACAAAGCTAACCCGATGATAAAGGGCAGGATGGTTTCTCCATCACCAACGCCCAGAACAGTATCTAAAGCCTTAGCTCCCAAATACAAAACCGAAGTCAGGTTGATGAATACAAACAAGGCTATCCAAAAGACAGCCAATATGGTTTTCAGTGAGGTGTTAAATCGTTTTTCCACAAACTCTGGTATGGTGTAAAGCCCTTGCTTGATAAATATGGGTAAGAAATACTTTCCAACGATGATGAGCGTGATGGCCGCCATCCACTCATACGATGCAATAGCAAGTCCTACAGCCATGCCCGACCCTGACATGCCTATAAACTGTTCTGCCGAAATGTTGGCCGCTATAAGCGAGGCGCCAATGGCCCACCAGGGAAGTGTTTTTCCGGCAAGGAAATAGTCCTCAGCTGTTTTTTCTTCTCCCTTTTTTGTTCGAGATACATAAAGACCCACACCAATAATCAGGAGGGCATATGCTCCGAAAATAATGTAATCAATCGTGCTAAAGGCTTCGTTCATGGCTTAAGTGGTTAATTGTGTTGATGAAAATATGAGTGTAAAAATACTAAAATATTAATCGTAGGTATCAGAAATAATACGTGTTCCATCGCCAATAACGACCTCAATAATCTGGGGTTCGTGGAGTTCGGGAGTTTTGTAATTGGCTTTGATGGTTTCGATGAAATTTGGAACAGATTTTTTTCTTATCAAATTGAGGGTGCAGCCTCCAAATCCGCCGCCCATCATGCGTGCGCCAAGAACGCCTTTCGTTTCCAAGGCCAGATCAACCAGCTGATCCAGTTCCGTGCAGCTTACCTCGTACTTATCTCTCAGCCCAACATGCGATTGGTTCATGAGTTGCCCAAATGCCTCAATATTTTCGCTCAGAAGCGCCTCACAGGCCGCTTCAACACGCAGGTTTTCCTCAATAACATAGCTGCATCGGTCGAAAACTTTTTT
>CAYWNI010000018.1:2354-9449 GCA_964459525.1 uncultured Lentimicrobiaceae bacterium
GATCATGGGCTCGATTTCCTCCATCATCTCCAGGTTGGCGTCGCGTAACGATTGCACTTGTGGAAAGTGTTTGCCCAGTGCTTTAACTCCCGTTTCGCACTCTTGCCGACGTTTGTTGTATGCTGAGTCGGCAAGGGCATGTTTTACACCAGTATTGACCAAGATGAGCGAAACATCATTCATGCTAAATGGATAATAAGTGTAGTCCAACGAGCGGCAATCCAGCCTGATTACCTGATTTGCCCGTCCATGCAACGAGGCAAACTGATCCATAATACCACATTGAACACCAGCATATTCATGTTCAGCTTTTTGAGCAATTAGAGCCAGTTGCAGGGTGTTGTAGTTCAGGTTGTTCAGGTGGTTTATTGAAGTGGCGATGCCGCATTCAATAGCGGCGCTCGACGACATGCCAGCACCTGCCGGCACATCACCACCAAAAATACAATCAAATCCTGGTATTTTCTTGTCATCTTTTTCAAATTGAGCAATAACCCCCAATAAATAATTGGCCCAATGAACTTTGCTTTTTTCGATTTGGTCAGTAGTGGTTTCAAAATTTTCGTTGAGGTCGTAAGCGAAAAAACGAAACTTGTTGACAGTGTTTGGTTTAACAGCAAAGTAGATGGCTTTGTTTATGGCAGCGGGCAATACAAAGCCATTGTTGTAATCAGTATGCTCGCCAATTAAATTTATTCTGCCGGGAGATGCAATGAGGATTGGGTCTTTACCAAATCTGGCAAAAAAAGTTTCTTCTATTTTATTGATTATGTTCACTTTGATCTTCTTTTAGTAAGTCAACGACAAGGTGTCGCTTTTTAATTTTTCGGCTTGAGCCGAAACAAATACCTGCCCATTTGCATTGTTCGTTTTTAGCAAGATGGTGGCTATTCCTGCCTCACTTTTCACCGGATTATCACCAATCAGTTCGGCATTGCCATCAACCTGAAAGGTTATCGGGGTGTCGTTTTCAGGACAAACCGTGCCGTTTTTATCTAGTATTTGCGCATAAACAAACACCACATCATTGGACGACAAGGGGATGTGCGATTCGTCCCAGTCTATGCTAAGTTGCTCAGGTGTTTCTGGCGTTCTTACCCAATGTCCGGCCACTTTTTTACCATCCATATATCCAAAAGCACTCAGTTGTCCGGGTTCAAATTTATCAAGATAAAAAGTTGTTGGTGGGTGCTCGAGGTGTGTAGAATTTGCGTCCTTGTCGGGTGTTTGTTTGGCGATAGTTTTGCCGTTCAGCCTAAGCTCCACTTCATCACAATTACTAAAAACACGAATGGATGTTGACGACTTGGGTTGCCAATAGCTGGCAATAAATACCATTGGTCCACAATTGGTTGGTGGCTTGCATGGCTCGTCAGCATCGCGCTGACTTTGGTAAAAGTAGTGTGCAAATTTCGGAATTCTGAAGATGTCAGAAATGCCGGAAGCCTCAATATCATCGCTGTATCCCCTGTTGTAATCGAACATTAACCAATTGGCATGACCAATAGTTGATGCGCCTTTTCTGTTTGAATTTGCGGCTTCCTGGTAGTTTAAAGCCTGTTGCAATAATCTTTTTTCGCCGGATCCGCGGAGTTGTCTGCTGGTGCGTTCTTCAGCTTGCAAATCAGAAAAATCGGATTGGTTAAACCCTGCATTTTGGGCGTAATATTCCCAGTCGCCATACTCGGCTATAAAAACGGGGCGTTTCCCTGATTTGTAATTATTCCAGTAAGAAGGAGGGCTTCCGTGTTGCCGGGCGGGGATGAAAAGATCATAGGCCGGATAATCAATCCATGAACAGGTGTAGGCTGGTTGCCCTTTAAATTCATGATCTTTAACTTCTATAATGCGGTCCATCAGTTCGGGCTCCATCCACGATTCATTTAACGAAAGCTCCCAAAAGAAAACCGAAGGCCTGTTCCTGTCGCGCCGTATCAAATCACGGGTATTTTCGAGCACTTGTTCCTGAAAAATGGCATTTCCATTATATTGCCATCCCGGAAGGCAATTCATGGTGATGATTCCCAGTTCATCGCAAGCATCCATAAAGGCTTCAGAATGCGGATAATGCGACAGGCGGACCAAGTCAAATCCGGCTTCCTTTATTTTGTAGGCTTCACGCCATTGTGCCTCTTCTGATAGGGCATAGCCGATAAACGGATATTCCTGATGACGGTTTGTTCCACGCAGAAATGTTTTTTTTCCATTCAGGAAAAAGCCGTTTTCGGTAAGCTGTAATTCTCTGATACCTATTGCTGTAACAACATGATCAAGGAGTAAGCCACCTTCAAAAATTTCTGTTTCCAGTTGATACAAATATGGGTTTGTCGGCGACCATAAAATGGGCGAGTCAACCGATAATTTTAGCTGTGATTCCAGCCTGTTGCTAGCAGGCAGTATTATTTCATCAGATACAGCATGTGCAACCGACTCGTGTTCAGCATTACGTAGGGTTTGCTCAATTCTAATGACCTTGTTTTTACCAAAGTCGTTGGCGACCTGCACCTGCACGTTTAGGTTAGCATGTGTGGATGAGATTGAGTCAAATTGCACCAAAACTCCTCCGGCTTCAAGGGTGCCGGACTGCATGGCGTGGGTAATGTAGGTTTTGGAAGTGGAAATAAGTTTTACCGGGCGGTAAATGCCTCCATACATATTGAAATCCAACGATTTAAGTGGCTTACCGGGAGGCACTAGGCTGTCGTCGGTGTTGACAAGCTTTATTGCCAGAAGGTTTGGGCTTTCAAAGTCGATATGACCGGTAATGTCGACTAAAAAAGGTAAATAGCCTCCATCATGTACAGCTAGCTTTTGTCCGTTAAAAAAAACGGTAGTCTGCTGCATTGCGGCTTCAAAATACAAAAAATGCTTTTGATTTTTTTGCTGTTCATTAAAATTGAGCCATTTACGGTACCAGGATGTGCCCTGCCATTGGTTGTTTACAATAAGTGGTTCAAGATTGGCAGTATGTGGAATTATTACCTCCTGAAAAACAGAGTCGTTGTAATCGGGTAAGGCTATGTGCTCATCTGTCAGGTTTTTGGCGAAACGCCACCCTGAAGTAAGTATCTTTTCTGTTCTGGTGTTTTCGTTTTGTGTTGGTTTGCACGATTCCATGGCGAACCCCCAAAAAAACAGTATAAGCATTGGCAGATATTTCTTCATGGCTACTACCGTGTTTTTAATACTTGAAAACTTTCGATTACCACGCCATGTTGGTTGAGTAGTTGAACAACATAGAGGCCAGATTGCCAGTTGATGGTGTTTAGCTTTTCAGGGACGGTGTTCCATTGTGCTACTGTTTTTCCATCGGCTGATACAACACGAAACCTGTAAAAATCCGGGTTTGTCGACGAGAGAATTAGGCTGTCAGTAAATGGATTCGGATAGGCCAGCAGCCAGTTGCTAGAGCTGTTTTGTTCTACATTTAGAGGCAATGCATCGCAGCTGCTCCAAGCAAAAGCATAGATTTCAGCATCTTCGGTTATGGAGTAGCCGCGGTGAGTTCCCCAAAAAGGAGCGCATGCTTCGGGAACTTGCTCATGGTACAATGACAAATCCCAGTCGGCTTTTTTTGTAAAAATATATGCGCCCTCACTGCCCTTTGACATGGTGGTGGTGTATTTATATAGGTTGTTTCCGATGTTATTCATGGGCATAAACTGCCAAGCTTCGCCGGTAAAATCTCCCGTAACAAAAACGCCATCGCTTGTGTCGATTCCTGTCATGTCGACATAAAAACTAACCTCGGCAGTAGTGGAGGGCGGCTGAGAATAGTCGTACGAAAGGAAGTCGATGCCTTCATGCAGTTGGTTATCGAAATCAAAAAAAGTAGCGTTCTCGTAGTGCGAGCCAAGTCCCCACAAAGTAGAACAGGAGGTTGTTACCCATGCTGGCTCCCAGTAAATTACCCCAAATCCTTCATTTTTAATTACTTCATAAGTAAGGTTAATCAGGAAGTTTTTTTGGCTATTTATCGTTGGAGGGTTGGCATAACCGGGTAGGATGGAGGCTTCTCCCAAAATATTTCCGGCATCGCCATTGTTGTCAAGCGTCCATGGGTAGCCTGTTTCCACAATCCAAACAGGTTTGTTATGTGTTTGTTTTAGTGCTTGAACAACGTTTCCCGTTTCGGCAATACCCAGATGATGCCATTGCGGATAGTAGGAAAGGCCGATGATGTCGAAATCAATTAGTTGATTTTCTGCTGCTGTAGCAAACCACCACTCAGCATTTGTTGGGTCAGCAATGTGCAAAACAGTTTGAATGTTGCTGTCTACATCATTGGTTGCCTGTATTCCAGCTTCAAATAATTGCACGTTTCGTTGCCAGTCGATAGGGTATAGCGGGTCGCCTTCTTCAACCATGATGTTGCCGTTGGTTTCGTTGCCAATTTGCACAAATTCGGGCAATAGGTTTTCGGCAGCCAGATCAGAGAGAACCTTGAAGGTGTAATTGTAAACAGAATCGCTTAAGATTTGTAAATCGGTAATCCCTGTCCAAGCTTTGGGGCGTGTTTGTTTAGCCGGATCTGCCCACGTGTCAGAATAGTGGAAGTCGAGCAATACCTGCATGCTTTCGTTTTTAGCCCGTTGAATACTTCGTTTTACATCTTGAAATGTGCTGTAATTGGTTGAGTCAGGTGTGTGCCACAGCCTAAGCCGAACCACATTATTCTGGTGGTCAGCAAAAATGGAGAAAACGTCTTTTTCTTGCCCATCGTCGTAAAACACGGCTCCACAGTCGTTCATTTCATTGGCGTAACTTAGGTCTGCTCCTAGCAGAATATCTTGTGAATAGCTACCAAAAGAAACCATTATCAACATTAAACTGGAAATCATTCTTTTCATGGTTTTGTATTTAGTATGGGTTTACAATTCGTATTGAAATATCTATTTCATTGGCATTCCGAAAGCGATAGTAGTAAGCTCCTTTTTTTGATTCAGACGTATTTTTGGTGTCGAGACGCTGTATGGCATCGAGCGAGAGCACTTTTTTCCGGAAATTGCCGGGATCGAATTCGCATTTGAAGATGGAGTTGTATAGTTGGCGGAGTTGTGTAAGGGTAAACTCTTCGGGTAGTAAGTCGCGGCCTACAAGGTTGTAGCTGGCTTTGTTGCGCAGTTTTTGCCAGGCAGCTTCCACCATTTGTTGGTGGTCGAAAACAAGAGAAGGCAATTGCGTTACTGGCCACCATGATGCACCGAATTCGTTAAGCAGCTCTTGGTTGTGTTTTTTTACATCAATCAAGGCGTAAAAAGCTATGCTTACTACTCGTGCGCCGGTGTCGCGCTGGGGTTCTGAAAAAACGGATACCTGTTCCAAAAACACCTGTTTGAGCCCTGTGATTTGGAAAAGCGTTCTTTCCGCTGCGTTTTCAACAGTTTCGTTGGTCTGTACCCATCCGCCAATGAGCGACCATTTTCCCTTTTCAGGTGTCAACTGCCGCTCAAACAAGAGTAGTTTTAGCTCATCGTTTTCGTAACCAAAAGTTACACAGTCGACAGCAAGTAGGTGTTTTTCCTGATCGTTGTAGGTGTGAAGTGTCATTCATTTCAATTTTCGCGATAAAAGTACAAAATACTTTTAATATATTAATGCCAATGAATGATTTTTTTTAAAACAGGATTTAAATGGTGTTTAAAGATTAAGAAACTGTCTAAAATTTTGTTTTATGACTCCGATAGGAGTTAAAGATGGGTAGAAAAATGATTATTTCGTTTATTTCGTCCCGGATGTGACGATACAAGCCTATGAAAATCCTCTTTTCTACCCATCTGCTTTCCCTACGGTAAAAATTTAGACAGATTCTAAGTTTTACCAAAAAAAACAGGTAATCAATCATAAGGAGAAAACCCGATATGTTTAATTACCTGATGGTATTGTAATTACCGAATAGTTTAAGCTGGCTTGTAATAATCTTCAGCAGTATCAGTAATTTAACTTTTCAATTAGCCAATCCTTACATCTCTTTCTGTAGAGTTGCGTTTTCAAGAATTAGGTCATAGGCATAACCCGATCCAAAGTCTACGTTTAGATTCAGTGTGCCTTTGAAAACAACAATTTCACCCACTTTTGTTTCGTCGTTGGTGGTAATCGTCAGGTCGTAATTTTTTCCAGTATCGGTACCATCCTGTATATGCAACCAGTTTCTATTGAGAATGGAAGGGTTGTATTTTGTAACAATTCCTTTTACCACGATTTCTTTACCAGCGAGTTGTTCGCGTTGTTTAAATACTTCCTCAAGAGTCAAGCCTCCGGTTACTGGGGCAATACTCACTTCTTTTTTCTCTCCAGCCGATTTGTTTACCTGGGCTCTTTCCATAGGTGCGATGGTACTTTCGGGACTTGGATTGTCGCTCACTACCTGTACAAACAGAATTTGGTCGAAAGTTCTTCCCAATTCTTTGCTCTCGAAATTACTCATGGGCAAGCCACTGTTGTAGTAAAGTTGCTGACCTGGCACGATATCGCTTTTCGCGATAGCCATCCAATACTGTTTTCCTCCTTCTTTAACGTCGAGGTAAGTATAATTACTGGTTTGAATTACATCGGCTACGGTTATGGTGTGTTCCCAGTTGGCAGCGTTTTCAGAAGTTGGTTTTTCGTTGTTGGTGCAGCTCCAAAGGGCAACCGAAACCAAAAGCATTAAAAATAATAAGCGTTTCATAAGTTATTTGTTTAGATGATTGTTAGCTGGAAAAAATTCCCAGCAGCATTGGCCACCGGGAATATGGTAAAATATTTTTTTTGGAAACAATTTTTTTAGATCAATACCCGAAGAGAGGAAATCCACTCATCATGTCATTTACCCGTTTTTTTACCGATTCGATAACCGTTTCGTTGTTGATGTTACTAATTACCTCATCAATCAGGTCAACGATGGGTGACATGTGGCCTTCTTTAAGTCCTCGGGTAGTTATAGCAGGTGTTCCAACCCGCAGTCCGCTTGTTTGGAAAGGTGATCTGCTGTCGAATGGAACCATGTTTTTGTTGATGGTGATATCGGCTTTAACAAGTGTGTTTTCCACAACTTTACCTGTGATGTCAGGGAATTTTCCTCTCAGATCGATCAGCATGAGGTGGTTGTCGGTG
>CAYWNI010000018.1:9459-17448 GCA_964459525.1 uncultured Lentimicrobiaceae bacterium
TGAATGATTATCTGTACCACCTGAAATAACCTTATATCCTTTGTCAACAAAAGCTTTCGCCATTACAGTGGCATTTTTTTTAACCTGCATGATGTATTCAAAGTACGAATCGGTAAGCGCTTCGCCGAAAGCCACAGCCTTAGAAGCTATTACATGTTCGAGCGGACCGCCTTGTATGCCGGGGAACACGGCTGAATTAAGCAGTGCCGACATCATTTTAATTTCGCCTTTGGGTGTTTTCAAACCCCAAGGATTTTCAAAATCTTCGCCCATCAAAATCAGTCCGCCTCTTGGCCCACGAAGTGTTTTGTGGGTAGTTGTGGTTACGATATGGCAAAATTCGATAGGATCGTTAAGAATTCCTTTGGCAATCAACCCAGATGGATGTGAAATATCGGCCATAAGAATAGCACCAACCTCATCGGCTATGTCGCGCATACGCTCGTAGTCCCAATCGCGGCTATAGGCAGATGCACCTGCGATAATCATTTTTGGTTGGTGTTTTTTTGCGAGCACTTCCATTTCATCGTAATCCACCATTCCGGTTTCTTCCTTCACGTGGTAAGCCACAGGTTGGTATAGAATTCCTGATGAGTTTACCGAAGAACCATGCGAGAGGTGTCCGCCGTGTGAAAGATCCAACCCCATAAATGTGTCGCCAGGTTTTAGGCAAGCAAGAAAAACTGCCATGTTGGCCTGTGCTCCTGAATGTGGTTGCACGTTGGCATATTCTGCATCGAAAAGTTCGCATGCACGGTCGATGGCCAGTTGCTCCGATTGGTCAACAATTTCGCAACCGCCATAGTAGCGTTTGCCTGGATAACCTTCAGCGTATTTATTCGTCATCACCGAACCCATAGCCTCGAGCACTTGGTCGCTAACAAAGTTTTCGGAGGCAATAAGTTCGATGCCATGCATCTGTCTTTCTTTTTCCTGTTTTATCAGGTCAAATATTTTTTGGTCTCTTTCCATTTTATTTGGTTTAATCAGTCCTCATTATTTTTTTCGCTACAAAATTAATTAACTTTTTGCACACAATTCAATAAATAGTTACCCGTTCTACAAATATCATTGTAAGTTTGTAGACTAAAAACCCGTTCAGATAAATGTGTTTGCAGAAATTCAACCTACAGATGTTACAGGTTTTTGCTAAAATTGAATTTTTAAATGGTAGAATATAAAAAAACAATACTCGATAACGGCCTTACTATTCTGGTAAATACCGACAGCAATACACCCATCACAGCAGTGAACATATTGTATCGTGTAGGCTCAAAAAATGAAGATCCTGAAAAAACTGGATTTGCGCACTTGTTTGAGCACCTCATGTTCGGAGGATCGGAAAATGTACCAAAATATGATATTCCGCTTGAAAGAGCAGGTGGCGAAAACAATGCTTTTACCAACGCCGACTTTACCAATTATTACCTCACACTACCTACAAATAATCTTGAAACGGCACTGTGGCTTGAATCGGATAGGATGCTTGGACTGAACTTTTCGCAGCGGAGTCTGGATGTACAAAAGCAGGTGGTTATTGAGGAGTTTAAGCAAAACTATTTAAACCAGCCTTACGGCGATGTTTACCTTTTGCTCAAGCCACTGGCCTATAAAGTGCATCCTTATCGCTGGCCCACCATTGGCCGCGAAATTGCCCACATTGAGAGTGCTACACTGGAAGATGTAATGGATTTTTACAGAAAGTATTACAATCCCAACAATGCAATCTTGAGTGTGGTAGGCGATGTAGATCCTGAACAGGTGTTCGACCGTGTAAAACATTGGTTTGGTGACATAAAGCCTGGTAAACAGCTGGTTGCTGATTATAGTCCAGAACCTGTTCAAACAAAACCACGTCATCTTTCGGTCTACAGGCCTGTGCCACAAAATGCATTGTACATGGCATGGCATATGCCCTCACGTTTAGAGCAGGAGTATTTTGTCAGCGACCTCATCTCCGACGTGCTTTCAAACGGACATTCGGCAAGGCTTTATCAGCGCTTGGTAAAAGAAAAAAAGTTATTTACTTCGATTCAGGCATTTATTTCAGGCGACATCGACAACGGTTTGTTTATTATAACTGGGAAATTGATGGAAGGTGTTACAATGGAAGAAGCCGAGGCTGCGATATGGACTGAAATTACTTGTTTTACCGACGAACTGGTATCGGAGGAGGAGCTCGCCAAAATCAAAAACAAAATGGAGGCTAACCTGATTTTTTCACGTATGACTGTTCTGAATAAAGCGATGAATTTATGCTATTTTGAGCTTCTTGGTGATGCTGCAGAGATAAACCGTGAGTTTGGGCACTACCAAAAGATATCTCGAAACGATCTCTCTGAACAAGCAAAACGAATGTTTTCGAGAGATAGCGTAAACACGCTTTATTACCATGCACAGCATGACAAAAGTGAACACTAGCCATTGGAATCTGTCATATTAGCAAAACGAAACATAAGACATGCAACAAACAAAAATACCAGCCAGACATACTGCCCCAGTAACCGCCGATCATGTTCGGATGAAATTACAGGAACCTTCTGAATGGGTTCTTGATAATGGCATGGTGGTCAAATATATTGATGCCGGTCAGGAAGAGGTTACGCGTATAGATTTTATTTTCAAGGCCGGTTCCTCGTTTCAAACCAAGCGATTGACCGCACTAGCCACAAACAGGCTTCTTCGTGAGGGAACACAATCGCGCTCCTCTTTTCAACTGGCTTCATTAATTGATTATCACGGCGCTTACTTAGATACTTCCGTTACAAAAGATACGGCTAACGTTACGTTGTATGCTTTAAACAAGCATTTGCCTGCGCTGCTTCCCCTTTTGGGAGAAATATTTAGCGAACCTGCTTTTCCCGAAGAGGAACTGGCGACCTACCTGAGTAAGCAAAAACAAGAGTTTTTGGTAAATAGCACCAAAGTTAAATACAAGGCGCTCACAGGTTTTAATTCGCTGATTTTTGGAAAAAATACGGCTTACGGTCAAAATCTGACGATAGATGATTTTGGTCAGCTTACCACTGAAGATGTAAAATCATTTTTTAATCGTTTTTATTCTCCTGAAAACGGATGGATTTTGGTAAGTGGCAATATCTCCGCTGAATTGCCTGATTTGCTAAACCGACACGTCGGGCAGCGAAAAAATCATACGATTAACGGAAAATCTACTGAAATCTGTTTTGTGGAAACAAACTTAAAAAGAGGTGACTTTTTTGAGGAAAAAGCTGATGCGCTTCAGTCTGCAATTCGGGTGGGATGCCCTTCCATTTCTAAAAACCATCCTGATTACAATTACCTGAAATTGTTGAATACGGTACTGGGAGGTTATTTTGGATCTAGGCTAATGAGTAACCTGCGCGAGGAAAAAGGTTTTACCTATGGGGTGAGTTCTTTTCTTGTAAATTATAAACATGCCGGTTTTTTTAGCATCGCCACCGAAGTTAATGCAACCCACACCGAAGCGGCGTTGAAGGAAATATGTTTGGAGGTAAAGCGTTTGCGAAATGAGCAAATCGGAGAAGAAGAGCTTCACTTGGTTAAAAACTATCTGTACGGCACTTACCTGCGTGGTTTTGATGGGCCCTTTTCGTTGGCTGATCGTTTTATTGCGGCGCACGACAACGATTTGCCGTTAAGTTATTATCATAGAAGTCTGGAGGCTATGCTTTTAGCCACGCCTCTGCAACTGCTCGAAGTAGCTGATAAATACCTAGATGCAGAGACGATGATACGTTTGGTGGTAGGAAAAAAATATAAAGTGTAGACATAACAATGGAGAAGCTAGCTAAAATCAGTTTTCTCTTGGTAGGAGGTTTTGTGATTTTGCTGTTTTATGGCGTTGGGTCGCTTAGTGCACAAAATCATCAAACTCCATTAATCTCTTGTTTAGAGGTGCATGCTGATGGCGATGTAACTATTTCGTGGTCTAGTGTTGACTCCGATGTTTTGCAACAGAATATTTTTTATTCGGCTAATGGATCAAACTACATACAGGTTGGTCAGGTAAGTACTTATGATCCAAATATCTCAAGCTATACTCATTTAGGGGCTGATGCTCAGGTTGCTATCCGATATTATAAAGTGGAAGTCGTTTACCCAACCGAAACCGTTGAGTCGGCTGCGGGTCGAACGATGAGTCTGTCTGCCCAGCCTAACATCCAAGATCCCGGTATTATCGAATTAACTTGGAATGATATGTCGTTGGAGGTGTTTCCATATCAGGTGTGGCAGGAATGGCCGGCTGGAACATGGGCGATGATAGCGGAAGGTGTTACACGCACATTATACAACGACACCCTTCAAAATGCTATATGCGATGATTTGGTAACTTATCTCATTAAGGTTGAAAACCCACTTGGGTGTACTTCGATTTCGTCGTTGGCTGGGGGTCGGTATAGCGAAACCCGTATTCCAGAGCCTCCCGTTTTTGATTCACTTACAGTTAATGATCAAGGATTTGTGGTGTTGAGTTGGTCACCTTCTGCTAGCAGCGATGTAGAAAGCACCATCGTTTACCGAAATAACTTCCCGGTGGCGGAAATCCCGGTTGTTGGCAGTGTGCAGCAATTTGTCGATTTGGATGCTGATCCTTGTAGTGATCCGAATTTGGTGTATGCGCTAGCTGCTGCCGACTTTTGTGGTAACAAAAGCCCCATTGAAGACGACCGGAAGTTGTCGCCGATTTTTCTGGAAATGCCTGTTGGTAGCGTATGCGAAAGCAATGTTACGCTCAGGTGGAGTCCGTATATTAATGCATCGCCAGAACTTACAGGTTATCAGGTAACTTATAGCTTGAATGGTCTGCCATTCATCGTAGCCGGAGAGGTGGATAAAAGCACTTTGTCTTTTGTTCATCAGAACGTAGTGGCTGATGCTGATTATACTTATGCCATCAGGGCATTGTTTGGTGATGCCACATCAACTTCGTGCCAGAAACTTATTTCTACCGGTTCTTACATTATTCCCGATTCGGTTTATCTGGCCAATGCCACCGTGCGTCCCGATCACATTATTGAATTGAAACTCGATGTAGACCTTAATCCGCTGACTTGCTCGTGGGAGGTGTACCGTAGCGATGCAACAAGCGCCGAAACACTGATTTTTACTTTTAATCGGGATCAGGTAGCAGGTTCTCCTTTTGTTTTTTCTGACTCTACAGCCGATCCTGCCACAAAACCATACACCTACGAGGTTGCTGTTGTTGACAGTTGTGGTCACGATCGTTTGAGCTCAAATGCGCTTACCACGATTTTTCTTTCCGGAAAAAAAACTGGCGAACAGGAATACCTGTTAGATTGGACGCCATTTTCGGGCTGGGATGCTGACGTTTCGTATTACAGGATTTACCGAGATGCCCATTCAGGAGAGCCCACGATACCCATCGACTCTGTAAATTCATCAACATTGCAATACCTTGATAATTTGACTAATGTGGTATTACCTAATGGACTAGCTACCTATTGGGTTGAAGCTGTTGAGAACGCAACTGGTGTTGATATTTCTGAAATAAGCCAGTCGAATCGGGTTACGCTTTCTCGCGATTCCGACCTCTTTATGCCCAATGCATTTCGCCCGAGAGGCGTTACTCCTTCATTTAAACCCGTGTTTAGTTATTTCAATGGGCCCACATATCTTTTTCAGATTTATAACCGATGGGGACAATTAATTTTTGAAACAAGTCAGCCCGACAACGGCTGGGATGGTACATTTCGGTCGGTGGATTCTCCGATGGGGACATACCTTTACCGCTTGGTTTATACTACCTCTGAGGGTGTTCAGAATCAAAAAAACGGAAGCTTTACCCTTGTTAAATAGATGAAAGGAATGTGTCTTTTTAGCATTATGGAGTGTTAGCAAAGCTGAAGAAGTGAAAACTTAGATGAAACTATTGCTGTGCTTGGGGGCTACCATTTGCAGTCTGGTAGAAATAGAAATAGCGCGGATTTTAAGACCGCGCTATTAGAAGGATTGTTGAAGAAACCGTTTTAATTTTTATCTACAAACTCAAAAGCTTCTTCAAGTTGCGATACGTCGAAGTACTGTTCTTTTTGTCCTTTTTTAAGTCTTTCAAAAAAGAAATTGTCGATGGGGACTAGTGCTTTTAAGATTTTTGAATGACCTACAATCGCCAAATTGCCTAAATTTTTAAATTTTCTGATTATAAAAACCATGTCTTCAAAAAACGCTTTGGTTTCCGTTTGTGATATCTTGTATTCATCAATTTTCACCAAGATGTTTACGGTTTTAAAACCCGAATCTAATTTTTCTTTGAAGAATTTTTGAGCTAATTTTTCGTCAGTTTCCGTAAAGCTGTCAATCACCTCAAATGCTAAAGTGTTTGATTCAAAAGTTTTTAGTTGTTCAATCATAATAATTTAGTTTTTAGTGGGCTCTGAAAAATTATTAAATATTGATTTTTACCAACACAAATAGAACCCGTTTAAATTTGTGATGCAAAAGTATGTTTAGTCGATAGCTTTATTTCTTCAATGATGCCTTACTAAAAACATATTCCGGAATTTCAGCATCAAAATCTATTTCTAAAACCACGAAATCAGTTCCTTTGCCATCTTTCAGCATATCCTTGAAATTCATTTTTGTGGGATACCATCTGCCATCAATTTTTTTAATGTCAGACATGACTGTTTTTTTTAACAACTGACCACTTTTAGCGTACAATTCTTCTTTTAACGGCACAAACCGCTCTTGGTCGACCCATACTTTGCGGCTATGGTAAGCCACATCATCGATCTTGGCGTTAAGCTGCAAAACCCATGTTTTACGGTCATCAATCACCTCTTCGCTGACAATTTTTGCATCATACATTTCTATGAGCTTTCGGTTCTCCATCATATCTTCATAGGAAAGGTCGGAACCCATAAGTGATTGTTTTAGCATGTGTCCCGAAAGTTGAATAGTTCGGTCAGTTGATGGCGAATAGATCCATAAATAGTCATCTATTTTGAGCATTTTGGTGCCTTTTTCACGCTCAGGAGCAAGGTATTCTGAAAACGATTTACTCGTTCCTTCCGAATAACCAACAGAGGTAACTGTGCGGCTATTTCTACGACCGTAAATTACCATATCCGACTTGGTGATATTCGTGTTAGAATTCATGTTGTCGTCTACCTTTTTTAAGATAGCAACGGCATCTTGTGCCTGCATTGGAGCTAATGCTAAAACCGAGAGTAGTATTAAAATTAAATATTTCATTGTTTATCTTTTTTAGATTGATTATTACACCTCTAATTCTTTAAATAAAGTCGCTGTTTCTCGCTTATAAATGCCAATACCTGCCAGCATATTGCCAATAACCATGGCTGCTAATCCAGGTATAAACCCGATGTAAAGCAACTGAGGCGTAAACTTCGATTTCATTACCGATGGCATCATCATGGTAGCATCTTTCATCATGCCGCTAATGTCGATGCCATATTTCTGCATAAGTAGCGTAATTACAACGCCCAATACAGTACCTGCAATCGAACCTATTGTCCCAATTAATACGGCTTCGTACACCATCGTTTTATAAATATGGCCTTTGTCTTCGCCCAATGCAAGACGAATCCCAAATTCCTGATACCTGCGTAAACCGCCTATCAAACCGGTATTCCAAAGCACAATCGACATCACCAATACGAAAATGATTACGAACAAAGAAGAAACAGCGTCGATTAAGTTGAGGTAAGTCCCCATGCTGCTTTGTTCGGCTAAAGATTTCATTATGGGCGCAAACTCATCAGGATTTTCGGCATATTTAGCATTGAAGACCAGACACATTTCTTGGGCTTGTTTTTGCATAAAAACTTCATCCTTGTAAAAGCCTAGAATTTCTCCGACACCATCAGCCATATCTAATATTTGCTGGGCATCAGTAAAGTCGATTATAACCATTCCTTTATCCATAGAGGCCATTCCAAAACGAACGATGCCACTAATTTTAAATACAGCAAAAGCCATACTTCCATTCATGGTGCTGCCCAT
>CAYWNI010000019.1:0-17035 GCA_964459525.1 uncultured Lentimicrobiaceae bacterium
TACTTACAAACTTAGCTAATCAAGAATTATTGGCTGCTGAGTAGTAACAAAAATTGTGAGAGAAATTGGCCGGAAAATGGAATTTAAACACATTTCGGAAAATAACATTACCCAATATAATACTGATATTAAGGCTGTTGTATGTGATGATTGTCTAACGATAATTGGCATACCTGTTTATGGAGGGCGCTTGCCAATAACAGTTATTGAGTCATTAAAAACGCTACAGTCGAATCAGTCGCCAGCAGTAATTGTAGTTGTTTACGGTAATAGAGATTATGATGATGCCCTGTTGGAGCTTAAAGAAATTGTAACTAATTGTGGTTTTAATATAATCGCTGGCGCCGCATTTATCGGAGAACATTCATTTTCAACAAACGATAAACCTATAGCCAAGAATAGGCCGGATATACAAGATTTAATAAAGTGTAGCGATTTTGCTCGGATGATAAATGAAAAACTGAATAATCTAACGGCCATAAATTTACACTCAGAGTTAAATATTCCGGGTAAGAATCCCTACAAAGAGCGTAAGCAACTACCTGTGGCGGTACATCCGGAAACAGATAATAATTTATGCAGTAGTTGCGGAACTTGTGTCGACATATGTCCTACAAATGCGATAACAATGGACGAAGAAGTACTAACCAATGGAGAATTGTGCATTTGGTGTTGCGCTTGCGTTAAGCATTGTCCAAATGAAGCGCGAATATTTGATAACCCAACCATAAATGTTTTTAAGGAGAAACTGTTTCTCAATTGTTCCGAAAGAAAAGAACCTATATATTTCATAACAGATCAAGTTAAATTTCAGCGGATTCAATAACTAATTTCCAACTAATGAATCGAACTTTCTGTTTTGTTGTGGTGATCGGGTTAGCCTTAGTGGTATTTGCCTGTACACCAAAAGATGCTCAAAAAAGCATTAATATCCACTCTATTGTAGTTGATTCTGCTTCCTTGAAAAAGGATAAAATCCAGATTAATTTCATGTTGGACTCCTTCAATCTGGCAGCTGCCCAGGCAGATTATGAAAAGTATTTTGACTTTTTTGCTGATGATGCTACTTTTTTGGGGACAGATGCTACCGAGAATTGGAAGAAGGAGGATTTCATGCGTTGGGTAAAACCTTTTTTCGACAGAGGAAGTGTTTGGGATTTTACTTCCATGGAGCGAAACATTTATTTTCTCCCATCTGGTGATGTGGCCTGGTTTGACGAGTTGCTGAACACTCAAATGAAAATCTGTCGTGGTTCAGGGGTGTTGATCAAAAAAAATAACGAATGGAAAATTCAGCAGTATGTGTTGTCGATGACTGTGCCAAATAGTAAAACCAACGCAGTAGTAGCATTGAAGTCGGGCATAGAAGATTCTCTTATTGGTGTGTTCTCAAAGAAAGCTAAGTAATCTTAAGGAAAATCATGCTCCTCCTAAAACCAATTCCATTTATTTACAGCGGATTACATCAACTAAAATAAATTAGTCTGTAGCGGTAAATAGATGAGTATTAGAATGCCAATTCGACTCGTGTCCCATTGCTTTTGCCTTTTTCATTGTACAGATCGGTATAGGTGACCTGGATTTCTTTGCCTCCCAGTTTTTTGTGGAGTTGAATTATGTCTTGTAAAATGGATAACCCTCGCCCACTTTCCGGCTTTATTTTTTGTGCCGCTTTGCGACCAATACCATTGTCTTCGATGCTGATATGTGTTTTTGTATGGAGAGATTTAACCTAACTCCCAACAGCATTTATGGATGAAAATTGCTAGTCGAAATATGAAATAATTCAGCAACTGTAGGAACAACCACGGGAACCTCATATGCGAATCTCAGGTGAATACTATTTTGTATTTTGTTGACTATTTACTTCAATTATCACTATCTCGGTAGTCAAAAACCACATTCTCGCTTTGAATATAGGATTGAACAGGGCAAAACCCGAGATTCTCATGGATACTTTTTAGATCAGCTATGAGCATTTTTCTTTTCACGCCTACATTGATTCCTCTCAGAATAGAAATGTACGTGACACCTAAACAATATTTTTAGTTTCAATGGTGAGGATATCAAAACCTAGCCACACCTCTTTTGCTGCGTGGATAATACCCCAAAGTACAGATAATAAGGCGATAATGAAGAAAGAAAGGCCTACGGTGGTGATTAAAAGTGTTTTGCCTAAAAAAAAGTAAAGGCCAATGGCAAAAATTGAAAAGATAAACATCGCTATGGCGATGGTGTAAAGCCAAACAGCATTTCTAATCAACTTCATGCGTTTAATGAGCAAGGGGAGTTGCATTTTAACGTTTTCGCGACGTTCGCTGTCAGTGCTGTCCAGAGCCCTAAACTCAGTGTTAAGTGTTCGTAT
Organism: uncultured Lentimicrobiaceae bacterium; assembly: GCA_964459525.1. Lineage (GTDB taxonomy): Bacteria > Bacteroidota > Bacteroidia > Bacteroidales > F082 > UBA6244. The sequence continues at coordinate 2,366 of CAYWNI010000019.1, forward strand.
GCGGTTAACCACCAAGGAGTATTTGTTATTCATCCCTAAAAGTAACAATCCACAAGCGGATATCATGATACCCGGCGCGAGCATACCACTAATAATTTCGATAATTGTTTGATGCATGGTAGTTGTATTTTTAGCTTTGAGTTATTCTCCAATTACAATTTTGAATAGAAATTTTAAGTAAAACTTAATTTAGCCCATTAACTCTTTAATCAACTTATCTACAGTGATTCCTTCAGCTTCAGCTTTGTAATTTCTTACGATACGATGTCGTAAAATGGGTAAGGCAACCGCTTTAACATCTTCAATGTCAGGTGAATATTTCCCATGAGCTGCCGCGTGGGTTTTTGCTCCAATAATCAGATATTGCGAAGCTCTTGGCCCTGCTCCCCAGTTGAGGTATTTATCAGCCCAGGGATGAGCAGCTGGCGTATTTTTGCGTGTTTTGCTAACCAAATTAACGGCATACTCCATCACGTTCTCAGCCACCGGCAACCTACGCACAAGTTGCTGAAAGTAATTTATTTCATCAGCATTCAGCACTTTAGCAGCATTGGTATTTGCGCCAGAAGTTGTTCGCGCCACCACTTCCATTTCTTCCTCAAAGCTGGGGTAATCAAGTACGAGGTTGAACATAAAACGGTCGAGCTGCGCCTCTGGCAAAGGGTAAGTTCCCTCCTGTTCAATGGGATTTTGTGTAGCCAGAACGAAAAAAGGAAGATCAAGCAGATAGCGTCTGCCAGCAACAGTAACAGATTTTTCCTGCATGGCTTCGAGGAGAGCAGCCTGTGTTTTTGGTGGCGTACGGTTTATTTCATCAGCCAAAATAATGTTTGAAAATACAGGGCCAGGGATAAACTTAAACTTTCTATTTTCATCCAGAATTTCTGTACCGATAATGTCGGACGGCATGAGGTCGGGTGTAAACTGAATCCTGTTATAGCTCAGCCCCAACACCTCACCAACAGTATTAACCAGCAAGGTTTTAGCCAATCCGGGCACACCTACCAGTAAAACATGACCTTGACTGAATATGGAAATCAGTGTTTTTTCAACCACGGCATCCTGCCCCACGATAACGCGGGCTATTTCAGCGCGTAGCTGCTTAAATTTTTCCACAAAAGCATCTACGGCCTCTACATCGGTTTTATATTTCTTTTCGCTTATAATCATTTTAATGGGTTTACTTATTCACATTCCATGAGTGCACAAAGGGGCATGTCTGGTATTCATCCACAACTCGAACATACGTGTCGGAAGCTTTCACATCAATCCATTTATTGATGGCTTTCATTTGTTTGTCCTGAAGTGCCCACTGCTGTATACGTGCGTAATCATCCTTCATGTTTGCTTTATGAGGCAGGGTTTTCGCCTTGAGAAACAACAAACGATAAGCATCTTTTTGTTCGCTGGTTTTCATGGGCACGGGATTAGACAGCTCGCCAACTTCCATTTTTTCAATTGTAAACGAAACCTGCGGATCAAGTTGTTCGGCCTCAAATGTATTGCCCATGGTGTATTCATTGATGAGAAGACCGGCGTTGTTTTTGTTGTCACCATCAGAAAAACGCTCGACGGCCACTTCAAAAGTTATTGAATCGGAACGGATAAGCCTTGCAATGCTATCAAGTTCCGTTTTGGCTTTTGCTAAATCCTGCGGACTTACTTTCGGAATCAACAAAATATGCCTCACATTGATGTAATCGCCTTTTCTTTCAATCATTTGTATGATGTGGTAGCCGGCTTCCGTTTCCAGCACATTGCTTATTTCTCCTTCTTTAAGCTTAAAAGCAACTGCCTCAAATTCAGGGTAAAGCTGACCACGGCCATAGAATCCAAGTTCGCCACCTTTGTTGGCTGAGCCAGGATCTTCAGAATAAAGAATAGCCATAGTACTAAAGTTTTCGCCTGCCAGAATACGCTTACGTAATTCCATGAGCTGCTCCTTAATACGTAGCCTTTCGTTAACGCTTACAGGAGGCATTTTAACGATTTCAGCAATCTGATATTCTGTCTTTATCATTGGAATACTATCTTCAGGGATGGTGCGGTAGAAGCTTTTTATCTCTGAAGGGGTTACCGTTACGCTGTTAATTATAGTACTTTGCACTTGCTGGGCAAGCAATTGTTCTTTCACAATGCTATGCAATTCCTTTTTAATCTCTTTCAAAGATTTCCCGTAATAGCTTTCCATTTTTTCCTGCGACCCAAACTGTTGAATAAAGCTCGATATCCTGCGTTCCAAATCACCTTCCACTTGTATGTCTGTTACCTCAACACTATCTACTTCAGCTTGTGTTACCATGAGTTTTTGGTACATAATATCTTCGAGTATGGAGCATTTTATCTCGGAAGCAGTGCCGGTAATTCCACTCTGGTAGCGGTAATTTAGATACTGATTCTGAATGTCTGATTCTAGGATAATACTTTTCCCCACTACGGCAACAACCTGATCGATTACCTGTTCTTCCTGAGCCTTTAAGAGGCCGAAACTTGTAGTCAACACAAAAATCAAAACCCATGTTTTGAAGTAATTAGGCATGGCATTTATTTTCATCGTCATATTTTTTTGCAACAGATTTGTAATTATATAGCAGCTTTTGTTTTTCTCAGTGCTATGGTCTTTTATTCAGGATTCTATACGTCAGTCTTTTGAATTTTAATAGACTTCAAAATCACCATTATAAAGCGCTTTATTGTAAATATCGTCGCGAACTTTTTTTATGAGTTTTGTTTTTCGCTTATTAATAATAATTTGCCGGATATTATCTCGCTCCATCTCAACCGGAGTAATGTCGTCTTTTATCTTAAAATCAAGGATTTTAGCTAGATAACTGCTACCACTTTCTTCAATTTGGATAATTCGGTTGTTTTGAAGAAACAGTTCTTGGTTGTAACTCTCCACCGGAATCAATTGTTGAAATTGCACAAAACTCATCCAGTTGCTGGTATCAATTGAAAAATCGAAAAATTCTCCAGCTCGTTCAAAAGCAATTAGTGAGTCAATAGCTGTGCTATCTGGTAAAATAAAAATTTCCTGAAGTCTTTCAGTTAATATGTTTTCTTGGTCAAGAACCACAAAATAAGCACGTAGAATATTTTCTTTGAGTTCAAAATCGTAAAGATGAGACTGATAATACTGCCGAATTTCGTCATCACTTACCACAGTATCCAATTCCTGATCAATCAGCAACGACTCGTACCGAAAAATAACCAACGAACTTCGGTAGTCGTCAAGTTGTTTCTCAAAATCCATCTGCGATTCGGTGAGGTTACGCTCTGCCTGTGCCAACATCAATTTGTTTTTCACCCAGTTGTTGACGTATCTTTTCACCAAAGCAGCACTGTCAGCGTAAGGTAAACCGGCAGGCACAATGCCAGCTAAATCACTTTGAAACAGGTAGTCTCTTTCGACACGAGCCAGCACTGCCGTTTTGTTTTCCTTTAGTGGAAGCAGGTTACAACCTGGCAAAATGTAGAGCAACACAACAGCCATCACCACCAGTATTTTATTGTATTTACTGAGGCAATTTGAAACCAATGATGTTGCTTTCGACAGGGACATATTATTATTTACCTAATTTAAAGAAATTTTTCCTTTTTGACTACGACATAAAGCCCAATAGGCCAACAATAGCTTGCCGAGCTTTATTTCAGTTTATTACTATTGCATTGGCTGACTAAGTAATTCCTCGAAAACTACCTCATTAACAACTACAGGATATTTTTCTTTGAGTTGATTTATCCAGTTTTTTTCAAGATAGTTTTGATAGTCGGCTGTAACCAATCCTCTTGCTTCATTAAGCTCTTTGGCTTGTGGCGGCATTACCTCGCGTATACGAACAAACACAACCAAATCTTCAACATCAGACTCTATCGGACCAACGAGACCGGGTTTCCACTCAACGCCATCTATATAGTTATCAGCTTCTCTTTCAAACTTTCCAGGCATCATGCGCACGCTACGAATACTGTCGCGATCCAAAGCTTTGGCCAGCTCGCCATCACCCTCCGTTTCATGCAACAAAACTTCTACTTTTTCCACATCTTGTTTTTTGCGGATTTTATAAACTGTTGCATCAACACGTTCGCCATAAAAATAGTTTTCACGGTTATTGTTGAAAAAATCTTGCAGACCGAGCGTATCTTTCACAGCTTTTGTCCATACCATTTCATCGGTTAGATTAAAAAGCAATATACCGTCGTGGTATTCATTCATGAGATCGCTAAACTCAGGATACATGGTTTCGAGATGGCTATCCATATAAGCCAAACAGGTTTCTTTTACATACTGATCAAATAATTGATTGAGGTACACCCCTTTATCAATTTTCTCAATTTTTTTCTGATTTTTTTCGATATAAGTGGCCAAGTCAGCTTGCGTGTACTTATTTGCACCGAGTTTCATCACGGGCTTAGTAAGTGCAACAAGATTAACGGGAACATACGCTTTGTTCATCACCGAGGTATCGATACTGCTAAACAATGCAGTTTTTGCTTTTTCGTAAACTTTAAATCCGTTTTCCTTTTTGATTGAAGCGATAACGGCTTCTTCACTTTTCTGAGCCCTTTGATCTTTAGTGAGTCTGTCTTTAAGGTTAGACGATTCTTCTTCAAAAGTGCCTGGAGTTTCTTGTCCGATAAGTTTGATGATATGCCAGCCATAAAGTGTGCGAACCGGGGCTGAATAGGTGCCTGGCTTGAGACTATCAACTGTCAACACAAATTCAGGAACAACACGGCTGGAAGTAAACTTACTGAGTTTACCCTGATTTTGAGCCGACCCTTTGTCTTCGGAGTATTCAACAACAGCATCTTCAAACGACATGCCGTCAGAAAGTTTTTGATAAATATTATTGATTTTTTCCGTTTTACGAGCTTCGTCGTCTTCTCCTGCGTCGGCACGTAAAGCCACAAAAATATGAGCCACTTCAGCTACACCCATGGCATCGCGCTTGTCGTTTACCTGCACCAGATGGTATCCATATTTGCTACGTACCGGTTTTGAAATATTATTTATATCTGTTTCGTAAGCTGCCGACTCAAAGGGATATACCATATTAAATACGGTAAAATATCCAAGATCACCTTTGTTGCCGGGTCTAAAATTCTGCTGACCCGGAGTTCCTTCACGGTCGCGGGCACTTTGGTCGTCGCTGTATTTCGCGGCTGCATCGCCAAATGAAATTGCTCCTGAATTAATTTCGGAGCTGATTTCTGAGATTTTATTAAACGCCGCAAGCGTATCTTCAGGCGCAGCGTTTTCGTCAACCATAATGAGTATATGACTGGCTCTAACGTCTTTGTTCATACGCTCGTATGCCTCCTTAAGGAGCTCTTCGTTTACCCTTTCGTCTACAAAATAAGGTTTAGCCAACTGGGTGCGATATCCTTCGAGTTCTTTTTTAAACACAACCGATGTGTCCATTTGGAGTGCTTCAGCTTCAAGTACCTTAAGTTTAAAGTTAATGTAAAGATTTAGGTATTCCTGCATCGACTCTCTGTAATTGGAATCAGTAAGAACATTATTTTTTTCATAAACTTTTACAAAATCGTTTACCGTAATTATTTCATTACCAATAGTTACGAGCGGTTTTTTATCTAAATTGTTTTGGCCTGTCAGCACGCTAAAAGATAGCAAGGCCGCGAGTAAAAATGTAAATTTGGACAAGTAATTCATTGTTCTTTTTTAAGTTTATTATTACTAACTATTTCTACTGTAATTTGGTGCTTCGCGTGTGATAGTGATGTCATGAGGATGACTTTCAACTACACCTGCTGCGGTTATTTTTATAAATTTTGCATTTTGTAAGTCGGCGATAGTGTGAGCTCCCGTATATCCCATACCTGCCCTTAGGCCGCCAATCATCTGGGTAATAACTTCATTTAAAGAACCTTTAAATGGCACTCTGCCCACAATACCCTCTGGGACTAGTTTTTTGATGTCATCTTCAGCATCTTGAAAATACCGGTCTTTTGAACCGTCACGCATGGCGTCAACTGAACCCATACCGCGGTACGATTTAAATTTTCGACCATCGAAAATAATGGCTTCACCAGGCGACTCATCCACGCCGGCAAAAAGCGATCCAGCCATGATGCAATCGGCACCTGCAGCAATCGCTTTCACAATATCGCCAGTATAGCGGATACCACCATCTGCAATTACAGGAATTTTACTGCCATGCAGGGCGGTGGCAACTTCAAGTATGGCAGTAAGTTGAGGAACACCCACACCAGCAATTACACGCGTTGTGCAAATAGAGCCTGGCCCAATACCCACTTTTATTGCGTCGGCACCAGCACCAACCAGGTCGATAGCGGCTGAGGCAGTAGCTACATTACCAGCTACCAAATCGATCTCAGAATAATGCTGCTTTATGCGACGAACCATGTCAATTACGCCTTGCGAATGCCCGTGAGCGGTATCAACCACCACTGCATCGACACCGGCAGCGACAAGTGCCTCAACCCGTTGCATGGTATCGGAGGCTATGCCCACGGCAGCGGCAACGCGCAATCGTCCGCTGGAATCTTTGCAGCTGCTGGGATGTGCTTTTATTTTAATAATGTCTTTGTAGGTAATCAAACCTACCAATTTATAATCTTGGTTAACGACAGGAAGTTTTTCGATGCGATGCTCTTGGAGGATATCAGCAGCTTGCTCGAAATCAGTAAATTCGGTGGTGGTAATCAGGTTGGAGCTTGTCATGGCCTCGGCGATAGGTTTTTCCAAGTCACGCTCAAATCGCAAATCCCTATTGGTAACAATGCCTACGAGCTTGTGGTCTTTGTCGACAACCGGAATGCCACCAATACCATATTCTGCCATGATATGCAGAGCATCTTTTACCTTTGCTTCCTTGGAAAGCGTTATCGGGTCAATGATCATCCCGTTTTCTGCCCGTTTTACCTTACGTACTTCGATAGCTTGTTTCTCTATCGACATGTTTTTGTGAATCACCCCGATTCCGCCTTCTTGCGCCATAGCTATAGCCATTTTGGCATCGGTAACAGTATCCATGGCTGCCGAAACAATCGGTATTTTAACTTTTATATTACGCGAGAAATGAGTGCTGAGATCGGTTTCACGTGGCAACACTGTTGAGTGGGCGGGCACTAACAAAACATCATCGTAAGTGAGCCCTTCGCCTACGAATTTGTCGACATCATATGACATAATAGCTGTGTTAAAATTGCACAAAAGTATCAAAATTATCCCTATACCAAGGCTAAAAGTTAAAGTCGTTCAGGACATTTAACAGTTATTAAGAATCGTTAATCGATATTGGTTTATCGGTGAAGAGCAATCCACTAACAATGATCAACGATCTACTTAATCAGATCTTCAAAGGGCACGTTGATGGGCTGATCGTTGAGAAAATCGTAAAGTGTTAGTTTTCGTACCTGATAATAGCTTTGCCAGTAGGTCATTAGCGATCGGTAATAGCCGATTTTGGCATTGTCGTTGTCTATTTGCGCCATGCTCAAATCGAGAATGTCGTTTACCTTGCCTATCATATACCTTTTTTGAGTCAGATCGTAACGTTTTTGAGCCACGGTATCCGACTTTGCGGCAATGCGTAACTGGTTTTTCTGCATGTTAAACCGCATGATACTAACAAAAATATTTTGTACATAGTCGACACGATCTTGCTCAACAGACGCCACTTCCAGTTCCTGATTCGATTCGGCTAGTTTTATTCCACCACGCGCTCGTCCCCAGTCCAAAATTGGAATGGTAATCCCCAGCGTAACCCGCTCCTCGTCGAGGGGGTTATTGTAGGCATCTTTAAGCGCATCGGCAGTTTGCGTAAGACCAACAATGGCATACAGGTCGGCATCGAAGCGCCCATCCATTTTGGCTTGGTTTACTCTGCTTTCGGCAACGATTAATCTACGTTGCAAAGCAATCCATTCCGACGAATTACTCTTTGCAGCTTCGATGGCTCTATCTGCAGGAATTACAAAATAATCAATTGTTTCGGGCGGAACGAGTTCAACAGGCACATCATCTTTCAAGCGCAAATACGACCTAAACTCTGAAATACTGGTTTCGTAATTAAGCTCTGCATCTTCAACCGAAGCATCGGCTTGCAATAGGTTTAGCTCGAGCTGAAGAAGTTCATTTTCGGCAATTTTACCCAACTGAAAACGCCCTTGGGCAATGCGGTATAGTGTATCGTAATTCGATCTGTTTTTCAGGCTAATGTCTTTTTCAAGTTGCGCTATGAGTAACGAAAAAAAGCGCTGCACCGCAACGGAGGCTACATTTTCGTTGGCTTCAACCAAAGTGCGCTTGGCTTCTTCATACTGCATTGGCTGCAATTTTTTCTCCCATTTATAAGGGTTGTATTTAAACAAAGGCTGCTGTATGCCAATGTTGATCATGTTGGCCAAAAACTGACTCGTAGTGGTATCGGTGTAATAGTTATTGAGTTGCTGAAGTCCGGTGTTAAGAAAAACACGTCCTCCGGTAAACCCTACCTGCTGAGAAACAGACATCGATACCTCGTAGTTAGTTAGGCTACGAGAGGTGTAGTTGGAAGTACCATCGGGCAAGGTGATGGCCTCAATGCTTCGGTTGATGTTTGGAACTGTTCCGTCCAGTGTAAGACTAGGGAGGTAATCAGCTTTAAAGTTGCGAAAAGTCCAGTAGCTACTCTTAAATTTGTGACGTGCAATTTGCGCATCCGGCGATTGATCCTGCGCCAAGCGAATAACCTGACTCAATGTATATTGATTAATTACCTGTGCCCGCAGCGAATAGCTATCAGTCACAAAAAAGACAACAAGCAGAAAGTATAAAGGGCAAAGCTGGATCAACGGAATTAACGGAAACCTGTTGTGGGTTTGTTTGTCTGAATGTATAATTTTTTTCATCATGGTATGTATCACAAAAAATAAAAAACCCGCTTAGGCTCAGGAGAAAGAGTAAGGCACAAAAATAAAACTTATCCTTAAGATGTTTATTGTAAATTTAAAATATTTTCCTTTTCACACAAAACACAACCACTGTTGACACCTATTTAGTAAAATAGGAAAGACTGTCCATTAATTGGTTTTCATCACTTTTATATAACGCGTAATTAAAGCCGGGGACAAGACTGTAAGCTCCCACCTCTCCCTTTTTATTTAGCGCGATGTAACCTACCTGCATCATTCCTCCTTTTTTGGTTTTGAGCTCAGGATATTTTACAACTATGCGGCGAATAGCCTCTTCACAAGCCTCTTGCGGGCTTTTACCCTGCCTCATGAGTTCCACTACCAAAAAGGAACCCAGCGTTTTCATCATAAACTCGCCCATTCCGGTAGCTGTAGCAGCACCCACTTCATTGTCAACAAAAAGGCCGGCACCAATAATCGGGCTATCGCCAACGCGTCCATGCATTTTGAACGGCATGCCGCTGGTGGAGCACGCTCCCGCCAAATTTCCCTGCTGATCAATAGCTATTAAGCCAATGGTGTCGTGGTATTTATTGGGGTCGTTCTCCCAATTTGCTTTAGGCTCATACTGCTCGTTTTTTAGCCATTTCCTCCACTCCTCCTCAACTTCTGGAGTCATTAAATTCGTTTTCTCAAAACCATTTTCAAGTGCAAACTCCTGCGCTCCCTCCCCTGCCAACATAACGTGTGGTGTTTTTTCCATAACCAAACGCGCCACCGAAACTGGATGCATGATATCTTCGAGAAAGCAAACTGAACCAGCATCCCCGTCAGGCCCCATAATGCAGGCATCCAGGGTAATGTGTCCATCACGATCGGGTAAACCAGCAAAACCTACCGAATGATTGTGGGGGTCGGCTTCAGGAATACGCACACCGCCTTCAACAGCATCCATCACAGTGCCGCCATTATGCAGTATTTTTATGGCCTCAGTATTGGCATCCAAGCCATGATTCCAGGTAGATAAAACAACAGGCAATTGAGGTTGATCGGTTTTAGAAAACAACAGCTTTGAATTAGAACGAAGCGACAATGGCATCATGCCGGCAGCTGTAATCCCGGCGATATTTTGAATAAATTTTCGGCGATTCTGCATAATAAAACTCATTGTTAAAGCTCTTGTTTTTCAACAATTTGACTCTGGTGATGTAGATGTGGTTTGTATCCACTAGCGCCATAAAAAGCAATATAAACATAGCTCAACAAAGGAACAGCATACGACATATGAACACCGAACTGATCAGCAACATAACCCATAAGCAATGGCAACAACGCTCCACCCAAAATCATCATGACCAACAAAGAAGACCCCTGACTGGTATGTTTACCCAGTCCGGAAATTGCCAGGGTGAAAATATTAGACCACATTATTGAATTGAATAAGCCAATGCCAACGATCGACCACATGGCTACTTGTCCTGTGTTGGATAAAGCGATAACCAACAAAACCAAGTTAATGCCTGAGAATAAGTACAGTGTGCGGTGAGGTAGCGAACCTCCAAAAAAGAAAGCAATCAGATTTACAACCAAAAACAAACCGTATACAAGTGCGGTTTCCCAGCTGGATACAAAACCAACAACAGCAAACGAAACCAAAGCTACCAAGACCATTAATCCGCTTTTTAGCAACTTATTCTGCATCTTACTAAGCGAAATAGCTCCCAGAAAACGCCCTATCATCTGCCCGCCCCAATAAAAAGCAACAAACTTACTGGCCTCGGTTTCCGTTAGCCCAGCGATTTCAGGTAACTCCAAATAATTTATCATCATACTGCCGATGCTCACTTCGCCACCTACATACATGAAAATTGCGACCATACCAAAAACCAATTGCCTGTATTTCAAGGCACCTATACCTCCTGCTACCTCGTCGGGATTGGTAAAACGTGGTAATGGAGTAAGCCGAATGAATCCAGCCATCAGGAAAAACACCAATGCAAAAAACAAGTATGGTATTTTAACAGCCTCTGAACCTTGAGCTTCCTTGAAAAAGGTGAACACCAAAAAACCACCTACTACAGGCCCGATGGTTGTTCCCAATGAATTAAACCCCTGAGCCAAGTTAAGCCGAGATGATGCCGAACGTTCAGGGCCAAGTATCGACACATAAGGATTGGCCGCAATTTGCAGCAGGGTAAAGCCAAGTCCTAACACGAACAATGCGCCCAAAAACAAACCATAAACATGAAATTGCGCAGCGGGATAAAACAACAACGCTCCCACACCACTGACTAACAATCCCGAAATCAAGCCTTTTTTATAGCCAATCCTGTTTATAGGATCGCCATAGGAAGCTGAAATAACAAAGTAAATAAATGAGCCAACAAAATAGGCCGTAAAAAACGAAAATTGCACCAGCATGGCTCTGGTGTGATTGAGGTCGAACACATTTTTAAGGTATGGAATCAAGATGTCGTTCAGAACAGTCATGAATCCCCACATAAAAAATAAAAAAGTCACACTGACAAAGGCCGATGTGTAGTTTTTGGTTGGATTGGACATTTTTCCGGATTTTAAAATTCCGACAAAGATGGCCATTTTTTGTCTTTGTTTAACGTTTTTACAATTTTGAAAACATAATCTTCATCAAGGCTAACCCCTTTTTTAGGTCGTATATTCGCACTCCAACAAATTCGCTAATGTTTCCACCCTTTCCAGCAGTGTTTCCAGCGCCGCAACAGTGGTAGCAGGATTCATGAGGGAGGTGCGCAAATAAACATGCCCGTTTACAATGGTTTGAACAAGGTAGAACTCTCCTTGCCTGAGAATGGACTCCCGCACCTTTGCATTTAAACAATCGGCTGCATTTTCGTTTACGTTTTCTGGCTTATAGCGAAAACATACGATATTCGACTGAGGCTCTATGGCAAGCTCTAATTTACTGTGTTTACTAATCAACTGACTAAATAATTTCCCGAGATCGTAGAGTTGGGTTACATTTTGATTAAAAACCTCTTCACCATAAGTGTTTAACACAGCATAAAACTGAATGCCCATCATCAACTTGGTGCATTCCATTGTTCTTTTAGCCATATTATACCAGTCTTCTTCTCCTAATTTATCAAGCAAATACTGGGCATTCTGATTAAAAGTAGCGTATGAATCGTATTTGTTTTTAAACAAAACAAAGGTCATCAGGGCTGGCATCAGCAGCATTTTGTGCCCATCGATGACCGCTGAATGGGCTTTTTCAATTCCTCGGAGCAGCGGCTTGTATTTGGGCGAAAAGATTGCCCCACCGCCATGTGCCGCATCTACGTGAAACCAAAGTGCATGTTTCTGACAAAAGTCGGCGATGGCTTCCAAATCATCGTGTATTCCCGTAGAAGTTGAAGGCGCACAGCCTACCACAGCAAATACTTTTATGCCGTCATTTTTAGCCTTAAACAGCTGCTCTTCCAGCTGCGAAGTATCCATCGAAAAATCAGACTTTACAGGAATTTTCACAATCCCTTGCGCTCCCAAACCCATCACGCGCGCAGCTCTGTCGACACTATAATGCGCTTCTGACGAAACCATGATGCCCAAAGGCTGCGACAAACCCTTTTCCCAAACATCGGAATGCGTTATTTGTTGGCGGGCAGCAAGCAAAGCGGTCAAATTACCAAGAGTTCCACCCGAAGTAAGTAAGCCATCGCCACCATCTGGAAATCCCGCCATACTGAGTATCTTGCGCACCACAATACGCTCAATGGCCGTGGCCGCAGCACCCATTTCGTAAATTGCCATGCCATTGTTAAGCACCGATGCCAATAATCCTGCAAGGGCGGCCAAAGGAATGGGTGGCGATACCTGATGGCCAACATAATGTGGATGATGGATGTGAATGCTTTTTTCGATAATATCTTTGAACAACACATTCGGATCAGAAACCTCGGGTTGGTAATTCTCCCAAAACCGGAGCTGCTCATCAGGATCAATGTAATTATTAACCTGTATCGTTTGATTTTGTGCACTTTCCAAATATTGCGCTAACAGATCAACGAGCGCATGTCCCTGCTCACGAAACAGGTCGGCACTATAAACTTCCTTTAAAATATTTTCCATTTGAAATAAAACAAAAACATACCACTTTAACTCGTAAAAGTAGGCATAATCAAGCACACCAAGTTGAACAAAAAGAATGACTAATTATTATTTGGCATTGAGGTTTTTATAGATTATATTTGTGCTTAATAAGCCATAAAACATTTTCCTATGTCCAACAAAAATACTGATAATGAAATGGTTCAGCCAACACTGGATGAAGGCAAAAAAGGGCTGATCGAAGCACAGCTCGAAATCACTCAATTTGGCATTGACAATGCTGCTATCGGTATTTTCCGTGTAGATGAGGCAGGAACAATTCTTTATGTTAACAAACATGCCGCTATCAGCCTTGGCTACACACGCGATGAGCTAAATGGCATGTCGCTTTTTACAATCGACACCAACTTTAATAACAAAAGGTTCACGCAGCATCGGCAACAGACTCAAAAAAGCATCAACAAAACTATTATTAGCTCACACAAAAGAAAAGACGGCACAATCTTCCCCGTCGAAGTCACAATCAACTATTTTAAATATAATGACCAATATTATTCATTTTCGTTTGTCAAAAACATCTCAGAAGAGCTAAATGCTGAGAACGAACTAAAAAAACGGGAAGAAATGTTCCGAAGTTTTTTCGAAGCGACCAATGCTGGAAAGTCGATCACCCAAATAACAGGCGAAATTCATGTAAATCAAGCTTTTTGCGATATGCTTGGATATAAGCAGAAAGAACTGGAACAAAAAAAATGGCAGGAGATAACACCCCAAGAAGACATTGAGATAATTAGCGAACAACTCAAAACCTTGTTGCAGGGCAAGACTAAATCTTCTCGTTTTGAAAAAAGGTATATTCGTAAAAACGGCAGCATATGCTGGGCAGATGTTAGCGTTGTGCTTAGATACGATGAACAGAACAACCCCTTGTATTATGTAACCACTATTATTGATATAACCGATCAGAAAAGAGCCCAAGAAGATCTTATAGTTATTAAACAAAACCTCCAAAACGAAGTTAACACCAAAACGAAAGAACTGCAGGATAGAGTTAGCTTATTAGAACGTTTTAGAGATGCAACCATCGAACGTGAATTCAGGATAAAAGAACTGACAGATGAGGTTACTCAACTACAGAAAAAACTTAACATAACAAGCAATGAAGCATAAAAAACGGCTTGGCATGAAAAGGTTCATTGTTTTCTTCCTCACAGGGTTATTAATTGTCGGGAGCTTTAATATGGTTTCCGCGAAATGCCATGAAGTTGAAAATGGCTTTATTAAGCACGACAGCATCCGTGTCGCGTCTGAGCCAGACTATCCCCCCTATTGCATTGTTACCCCAAGCGGTAAACCTGATGGGTTTTCCATTGAACTCTTTTTGGCCGCCGCAAAAGCCGTAGGATTGCATGTAACTTTGAAAATAGGTGTGTGGGACGAAATAAAAAAAGAACTTGCCAAAGGTACAATTGACGCACTTCCACTAGTTGGGCGCACCCCGGAAAGAGAAAATCTGTATGATTTTAGCTTGCCTTACCTCCAGTTACATGGGGCCATATTTGTAAGAAAAGAAACAACTGACATACAATCAATCGGTGATCTAAAGAACAAAAAACTTCTGATCATGCAAGGAGACAACGCGGATGAATATGCACGAAGAGCTAACCTTGCGAACAGGATAGAAAACACATACACATTTGA
>CAYWNI010000020.1:0-16769 GCA_964459525.1 uncultured Lentimicrobiaceae bacterium
GAAGTATTTCATTGGATAAAAAAGATAGATACAAATCATTATTTGAGAATTTCCAGAACGGGAATAAAAAAGCTTTTGATCTAATTTTTTATGAAAATTACGAACTGCTGTGTAACTTTGCAGCTCTTTTTTTAAAAGACAGTTCAAAAGCTGAAGAATTGGTTGCAGATGTGTTTTTAAACTTATGGAAAAAGAAAGATCAAATTGTTATTATCTCTAGTTTTAAAGCGTATCTCTATCGCAGTACCCGCAACGCAGCCTTTTCGGAGTTAAGAAAAGAAAAAGGAAAATGGGTAAAAAGCGATGATGAAATTGAATTCCAAAACACGGAATTATCCCCTGAAAGTCTGATGATAAGAAAAGAAATACACGAAAGTTTTCAGGAATTAATCGACCAAATGCCCAAACAGGCGGCACTTGTTTTTAGGTTACATAAGGTCGATGGTATGAATTACAGGGAAATTGCTGAATTACTTGATCTCTCGGTAAAAACCGTTGAGAACCACATGGGTAGGGCGTTAAAAGCGATACGAGAAATGTACTTGCAAAATCCAGATGTTTTTAGTGAGTAAACGATTTTAATGTGGCCAGGACGTGCGCTAATCTCGTTTTTACATCTGGTTCTTTTTCTAACAAATGGGCAGCTTCTACATCTGGAATAGCATAGGTGTATTCAGTGGCTAACAAATAGTCAGCAGCTTTGATGCGTACAACTGGGGAAGAGTGACGTAAAAGCCCCACTGTCCACCTGATTGAAGACCTTGAATTGATCGCATTCAGGCTGTCAATTGCGGTCGTAACTACTGCAACAGTGTCAGAAGACAGCTCCCAAAACAAAGACTTTTCCATCGTATTTGTCTGGTAAGAATACAAAACTTCACACGTGTATTTTTCCGGGTCGACAAGCTGTGGTTGATATGAGATCATCTCTTTGTTGGCAGCCCACCGAGCCATTCGGGGAATCATCCACCTCATGCCTGGCGTGGCTTCAGGATGACCGGTAGACATAATAGCCCTTCCTTCTCCATTATACGAGACGCCAAAGGCAGGTTTTCCGGTAGATACGCCTTCGGGGTAGCCTTTTTTCGTGTGGATATCAGAATTAATGATCGCTAATACGGAGAAGTTAGTACTATCAATATTCACATAGATGGGGCCGTCGTAGTATTGGACGAAAGATTCTTCTAATCCGGCCAACTCTGGGAATATTTCAAGCCCTTCAGGGGTAACAGAAAATGAAATAAGACCACGCCCCCGGTCGTAATACTCCCGTAGACTGTGCACGGGCATTAGTTTTAAATCAGGGTAATCGGGTGTTGAAGCAAGCATATAGCCTCCGGCACAAATGCCCACAACCCCTTTTCCCTTTTTCGTGGCAAATTCTTTCACTTTCATGGCATTTGTTGACCCTAGATTATTCATCTCCTTGCTTCCGCTTCCACCAGGAAACACAAGCACATCAATTTCATTCAGCTTGCCAAGTGCTATTTCGCTTGCCGAAATTTTTATGGCCAGTATGGCACTGTCAATTTGTAGTGCCTCAATGGTTTCGTAAACACATACAGCACTAGCTCCGTTCCCGTTAAAAACACCCACCCTGATTTTGTCAGGAATAAAAGTTTGACCTTCCTGATGAGTACATGAATACAGGATGAAGAAAAGTAAAAAGTCTAAAACGATAAATGCGTATTTTCTAAACATAACGGCGGCGTTTAGTTTACAGACAGTCCGAAACTATTGGAATAATGCTCATATACCTGTTTGTCAATATCTTGATAAAAGTCGAGGAGCTCTTTGTCTGTATAACCGTTTGCTCTCCATTGAGCTAACAATTTGTTGTATTGCAAAAACAATTTTTTTTCAAAGTCATTATTTTCTTGCAATATGCCGGTTTTATTTGCATTTAAAAGTTTATTGATGTTAATGTAGTATTTACTGCTGGTTCCCCAGTTGTAGGAAAAGCACTGTTCTTTTAGCTCCAACGCAAAATGACAAAGAGGGGCATCTTTAATTGAACTATTGTAAGCAAGCACCTCCGGAATTTCTCCATTTTTGTTGATAAAAACCGGAATAGTTACCGAGGCCAGTGGCCATCCAAGCACTGTCCACATAGTGGTTAACGATGTGTCTTCACCTACTTTTATTCCTTCCACAACGCATGAAGAAGAAGATCCTTTTCGTGGAATATAGTCAATAAAATTCACCATCTTATCGTTCCCTTCCTCTAGATTTTCATAGTCCCACAAATTATCGTTGGTAAGTCCATGTGTAAGGTTACGACTTGCTTTCTGCACAATTGTCTGAGCGCTAAGTTTATTGCTTTTCACGGCATCGTCAAAAATATTGTTTGCTGTAACATAACGAATATACCCTCCTCCTTTTCCGGCAACACCTGAAAAGGAAAAGTTTGTACGTATGAGGTAGCCGTTTGGTGCAATAATCTGATCGTTGGCATCCACTTTTTTTACGGTAAAGTTGCTGAGTTCATAATAGGCCGCACCTCCGTTACCGTCAATTACACCAAAGTTAGCTTCAAGTCGTGTTGGCAAGGGGAGATCGTTGAGCAATTTTTCAAAATCTTCGAGCGAGGAGCAATTCTGCAAAGCAGATTTTATGATATGACCCTCCAACCCCGATTGTATAATGCTATCGTTGTTTAGATTATAACTAGCCGAGTTCATAATGGCGAATCCCGTAGCGTTGTATCCAATCCATACACTTTTACCCAGAGAGTCCTGTGAATTTACCAAACCTACATAGGTGTATTTTCCATCGTCGAACTGCATTATTTTGTTGTGAATGGCCCATGTATCGCGGTGTTTCCAGAGCAAAGGCCTGCCATCAGCGGTGTGTTTTCCAGATATAACAGCTGTTGTACAGGCAAAGGCATCTGTGCCGGCCATAAGCAGCACGAGAACTAAGGAAGTAATAACTTTATTCATAAATATCGAGTATTAAGTCAACGAGCTATTAAGTAGCTAAAAACTGTTCGTGTTGATTTTTGTTAAAATTTTTGAGTCAGAGTAATTTTTAAGTGTTAAACGCATGATATAATTACCCGCAGGTAACTTTTCGGAATTAAATTGTTGAGTATATTCACCTGTTGTGTGGTAACGATTAACCAACGTTGCGATTTCTCTGCCGAAGAGATCGTATATCGTTAATCTGGCAATTCCGGCTTTTTTGATTGAATATTGAATGGTGGTTTTGTTACTAAACGGGTTGGGGTAATTTGGCATTAAAACAAATCTGTCTGCTAAAAGTCCTTCCTCAATAGCTGTTGGAGTCCAGCTGGCTTCGATAGAATACGATACTCCATTTAGCACCGACAAGTTCCCTGAATATGACTGGCCCCAGCTTTCCTGTGTAACGGTAATTGTTGTATCGCACTCTACCCCCACATACCAATTGCCTGGAGTTAAATCACTAATTGAAATTGTCTTGTACGATTCAATAGAGATATCCTGATAAAACGAATTGCTTCTGAAAGCCAAGGTGTCTTTTGTTACAAAAAGATTCAAGTGCTGATTTTCCTCTCCGATTAAGGTAATGGTCATATTTTCTGCATCAGACGGAATCTCAACTAAAAAATGATGAAACTGTTTATCTCCAATTTTCGTGTACTCAGGTAAATTATCTGAAGTGGATTTACTCATTAGCCGCCGTGATCCGTTCTCCAAAGTGCCTTTTACTTCTGGCGAACCGACGCCATTGAGGGCATATAAAAGAATGGCTTCCATTAATTCAAGTTTCTCCCCCGAGGTCTCAATTTCAGGATGCGAGCCTATGACCACAACCCGACCCGATTGTTCACTTTCTTTATAAGCCCAGCAGCTGGGTTGCTCATGCATGTCGTTGGCAGGATAATCGAACCTGAGCAACACTTCTGTTTTGGATGGAAAATCAATATCTTCCAAAGCATACCCGCCGTAGTCGTGGTATACATCGCTGATATAATGATCGTTTCCAAAAGTAAAGTAGTTTAAAAGTGGCGAATCCAACGGAATAAACTGGCCCGTTGGAGTTGAGGACAACCCGGCTTGTTTGGTTCTTCCAGGCCAAATATGGTAATAGGGAGCCCAAGTGCCTGTAGTTTGGTAACTTAGGCTCGAGATAAACATGCCAGCACAAGAACCGGTATAACTACCTCCATTATTGTAGAAGGCTCTAATGCGTTCACGTCCGGTTTCTTCAAGCGAGTTTCCATGATCGGTGGCATTACCGCCATTGGTATAAATGGTACGAAAGCGCGGCGCGCCATCAGGGTAAAGCAAAGAGCCATTTTCGTCGTTTGAATTCTGAACAATTACCTGCGATTGAGTCCCTCTATTTTGTGTAGCAATGTATTCCATTGATAAGTTTAGGTCGGTAGCAGCCGTTAACGCTGTTTTTGAATACAGTCCCACACCACCATCCATAAACACATCTTTGTAATACCCCTCAGTTTGTGCTGAACAAAAGGTTGAGACAAGTAACAAAGACATGATTGAAACAATAATTGGTTTTATTTTCATGTGATGTTATTTCAATTGTTAACAGCTGAATAGCTTAAAGCTAGCTAATTAACATTTTACAGTCATTGTTTTTTGAATTATTTTATTGGAAACCATCCCCCGCTTGAAGTATTGATACCATCCGCGTTTTCAACGCCACCAAACGAATACAAAGGCATCTGCATCACCATGAGTTCTTTAGCCGGAATCGGGAAATGCAGTAATGACCCAGTTTGCATCATGTCCCTTCGTCGCATGTCGAAAAAGGCTAGTCCAAAACCTGTTTGAATAAGTTCAACATCTCTTTCATAAAAAATGGCCTTTAATACAGTTTCTTTGTTACTCGAAGCATCAAGCGGACTAAGATTACCTCGTATTGTACGGCTGCCACTGTTTAAAAGTTGTATTGCTTGTCCTAGGTCGCCAGTTTCGGCAAAGGCTTCGGCTTTTAGTAAATCGTTTTCGGTAACTGAAAAATCTATCACGTCAAAAGAAGCATTAATATCGTAAGGGTAGCGCGTATATTCGTAGTTGGAATAGTTATAATATCCACGTTCGGGTTTCATGTTGTTTGTTGAAATGAAATTGAAATCCGTTTCAAGTCTTTTATCATCGCCTTGGGCAGGTGAAGGGTTTACGCCGTCATCTGGAAAACGCCAGGGGTAGCGATCGTCCATCATGTTAATAATTCTGCAATCTATTCTCGCCCAGCCGGGTCTTACAGTATACCACTTGTAATAACAAATCCAGTTTGCTCCGTCCATATAGGGGGCAAGGTCGCGATGGATGCCGTTATTGGTATATTCCAATACTTTAGTCCAGTTAATGGTTGCGTTTTCTTGTTTATTACGTGGCCAATAAACCGATAATCTAGCGGCGAATGAACTGGCAAGTTGCCTAAGTTCTTGTGAAGTATATTCGGAACCATTAATCCAGTCTGAAGGAACAGTAAAGCTATTATTTTGACAGATTTCCATTGCTTTTTCTAACGAGGATATGGAGGCGTCAATAACGTCTTTGTAAGGAGAAGGCACGACTGTTTCCACATCGGTATTTTCAAGAACAATGTACGACCTATCGTAAACCAGACCGAGATAGCCAAGGGAAATGCCCTGCATAAAATAGCTGAAAGCCCTCACCAATTCTTGGTCTTCACCCATATCCATTCCACCGTCAATTACCCTTAAAGCAATGTTTGCTTGTGCCAGAACGCCATACATATCTGCGTAATAAGTTTCAAAGATAGATGCATAGGTATATGATGTGGTATTATCGAAAGCCAGTCGGGGCTCTTCAGAAAGGTGGTACATTCCGCTATTTGCCCATGAACAGGTGCCCTGATCGGCAGAAACCCACATGGCCATACGTGGCGAAATGCTGGATGTTTCTGTCATCCACCAATTAAAAAAGGAGGATTTGGTAAGTGAATACACATCCCCAGGATTGCTTAGTACTTTTTCGGTGTCGGGTTTATTCAGGTATTCAACATCCAAGTCTTTGCTGCATGAACCAAAGGTAAACACGAGTACCAGTAAAATTGTTATGTATTTTATAGTCTTCATCTTTATAAAAAATTAAAAGTTTAACTGAATCGATCCGGTATAGGTTCTGTAGTTTGGGTATCCGAAATTATCGAAAGGAAAGTTTGTAACATCGTCGCCTGATCCAACTTCGGGGTCGTAACCGCGATAATTGGAAAAAGTAAGTACGTTTCTTGACTGAATACCAATTCGGATTGATTTGAACGCACCTTTCAGAATCCCGTTTAATTGTTCGGTATCAAAAGTGTAATAAAGCGACAATTCTCTTAATTTAAGATAAGAGCCATCTTCTACGAAGTAAGAGTTAATTCCTGTTCCATCGTAGAAAGTATCGTAGTAGAAAGTTGACTTCTTTTCCGCATTAGGCTTACCTGCCTGATCATATTCAATGGCTCTTTGATCGCGAAATGTATATTGATAGGAATAGTTGTAAATATCACCCCCATTTTTCCAGTTGAGTAAAAAATAGAGGGTGAAATTATAAGCTTCCAAGGTATTTCCGATAGATAGCTGAAAATCAGGATTACCGTTTCCTATTTCCACCTTGTCGGCAACACCATCGTTATTCGAATCAAGCTTTATGGCCGCTTCACCAGCAGTTCCCTGCGTGCCGGCACGTATCACATAGCCATCTGAATTTAATTCATAATCGTCGATAGAATACCCTTCAGGCAATTGGTTTTGCATGTCTTGGAGCGACTCAACCCACTGATAACCATACATTACACCAAAAGTTTCCCCTTCCTTTACAAAAAAGGCATCTCTAGGGCCAGTAGTATATTCAGGCATATTTAATTTTTCAACTCTTTGTGTGATGTTGTCGTAGTTTACAAAAGCAGTCCATTTTATTTTGCTTTTTTGCATTAAGTTCATAAAAAGTCCGGCTTCAAAAACATGACTTGACAGCGTTCCAATATTTTGCCACTGATCAGGAAATCCACCCATGTGTGAGGGCAAAGGAGCCAATGCAAAAGCATCGGCAGTTTCTGATTGGGAATATGTAACCACAAGGCTGAACATATTTAAGAAATCTAGGTTAAAACCAGCTTCAATTTCGGTAGTTTGCGAGGGCCGTAAGTCGTTATTTCCAAGCGTGTTTGGTGAAGCATTACCGCCGTTGATATCCCACGTTTCGTATTGCCACGAGTAACCTGGTCGTTGACCTGAAGTCCCAATAGATGCTCTTATTTTAAACTCGTCGATACCGGGTATTTTAAAGTCTTCGGTTATCCGGTATCCCAACGAAAACCGGTAATACGGATTCCAACGTACGTTTGCTCCAAACAGCGACGAGCCATCGTAACGCAATAAGGCCGATAGCATGTATTTATCTTTGTAATCCACATCGATAATACCGAAGTAATTTAAGGCGATTATTTTACCATTATAAGAGCTGTATTCAGTTTTAGTTGGATCTAAATTATCGAATTGTGGTATATCTTTGTAATAAAAGTCCTGACCAAGAACCCAGGTATCGCGGTAGGTGCTGTTTTCGTATAAATAACTCAGTTTTAGTTTGGTAGTAAAATGGTTAAATTGCTTATTAAGGTTGGCTGTAGCCTGAAAATTTTGATTGAATTGGTTATAATTTTCCTCGTACAGAGAGCCGCCGGTAGCTACTGCATTACTGGCAAAAAACCCTTTTGGCGTATAGGTATTCCAGTATTTTTCCCTGTACTCATAGGTGTATTTCATATTAAATGAAATCCATGGTAGTAGATCATACGTGGCTGTTAGATTCCCTATTAAACTCGTTCGTTCAGCTTGTTTGTTAATGTTGGCTAGAGGATATAACGGGTTGGTGGCAATGCTAAAAGTGTCGGGTATAATTTTGTAAGGGCTGCCATCACTGTTCAATTGATACAAATCAATATCAGGATCCAGGTACAATAGATTATAAAAGGAAGAATACGAGCCTGGGTTTCCTTCTTTAGTAAAAACGATCAGGTTTGAGGTTGAGACTTTTAATTTGTCAGTAAGTTTATGGTCTACGTTAATACGGAAATTATTTCTTTTGTAACCGTTGGTAGCAAAAAGTACCCCTTCCTGGCGGTTGTATTCGTAGTCGATTAAAAAGTTTGTTTTACCGTTATTACCGGCCACAGCCACATATGTGGAGCTGTATAGTCCTGAATTAAAGAAATTTCTTTGGTGATCAATATAACGGGCAAAAGGGTTGTCGGCCCAAGTGCTATCAGTTAGCTGCCGATTTCCTGAAAGTACATTGCCAACACTGTCATAGGTTATACCTTCATATTTTGTAAACGTTGTGTAGTCTTGCCAATCATCAGCAAGTTTATATGCATGGCTATTTGACTGATCGATGTATTTAGCCATTTGTTGCGTTCCCAATTCCTGACGAATAGTAACGGTTGTTTTTCCAATTTCGTTGTGATTACCTCTTTTTGTGGTTATAACAATTACCCCATTTCCGGCCTGAGAACCGTATAATGCTGCTGCTGCTGCACCCTTAACTACCTCAAAAGATTCAATATCATTGATGCTGATGTCGGCAAGGTTGGTCTTCATAATAATACCATCCATAATAATTAAGGGGTTATTGCTACCAAGAAAAGAGGTTGAGCCTCTGAGCCGGATAGATGCGCCGTTACCCGGCTGTCCTCCGGCTTGAATAACGGTTACGCCAGCCACCTTTCCTTGCAAAGCCGTTGCAGCAGATGATGAGCTGGCTTCTTTAATTAGTTTATCGTTTACCCTGTCTACACTTATCGTTAACAGTTTTCTGGGTGTTTCAGCTGCCACACCAGCTATAATCACTTCATCCAAACCAAAAGCATCCTCCCCCAACCGAAACTCATAGAAATCCTTCTTTGTTATTTCTGCATACACTGTTTTCATACCGAGCATCGACACCCTTATTGTTTTGTCTTCAGGATGAACAACCATGTTAAACTGGCCGTTGATATCAGTAACGGTTCCAATTGTGGTACCCTCAATAACAACATTGGCTCCCGGTATTGGGGAGCCATCTTTTTTGTCGGTAACCACCCCGGAAATAATTCTCTTTTGGTTTTCCGGTTGGATAATCGTGTCATGAGCAGGTTGTGTGCTTTTTATGTCAGTTCCAACAGTAATAACATAATAATCTTTACGTAACTTCTTATACTCCAAAGCACTTCCTTCAACAAGCACTCCAAGAGCCTTTTCAATGGTTGGACTTTTTAGTATTTCCTCCGCATCAGGATTATAAATCTGGTTAAGGGCTTCTTTCTCAAAGGTTATAGATACCTTATATTTTTCCTCAATTGATTTTACAATCTGTTCGAGAGTAGAAACTCCTGGTCGATTCAGGGTTTGTGCCTTGGTAGTAACATTTCCCGCTGTAGAGGAGATTGCTAACAGAGCCAGAAACACGAAAGGTAATAACTTATTCATTTTTTTTGGTTTTGATTCAGTTTTTTGCAATACTATCGTATTATAACCCGATTCTAGGGTTAGAAATTTGCTAATTGTATATTTCGGAAACCGATCCTATTACACTGTTAAACAGTGTTTTAATTATCTATTATCTTAATATCAGTACCCAGTATATGCGAAAGTGCTTTAATAATTAGAGTTGGGTCGTCGCAGGGGGTGCTTCCGAACAGTTTTTTATTCAAGTATTCTGGATTATTAACGGCCGTGTTAATGTTGTAACTGTCCTGAAGCATCGTTAGCACATCCTTTACTGTGCAATCATTAAAGTAAATTTTATTTTTAGTCCATGAAGAATATAAATTGTTGTTGACCATATTATTTTTAACGATCGCATCTCCTTTAATAATAATTTGCTGTCCTGACTTATCTAACAACATATTATTTTCAAAAGCAGCACCTTCAAGCAATACTTTTCCTTCGCTTAGGAGAAACTGGGTTTGATCGCCAATTTGGTTTACTGTAAATTGAGTTCCTAATACGGTAACGTCAAGCTGTGTTGTGTGCACAGTAAAAGGGTTGTCTGGATTTTTACTTACCGTAAAATAGGCTTTACCGTTTAGGTAGACCTTTCGGTTAAATCCTGAAAACCAAGACTCTTTGTATTTAATTGTGCTACCAAGGTTTAGCTGTATCGTACTGCCATCGGGGAGCTGTACAACACTTATCTGTTTCTCATAATTATTGATTGTATGGTTAAGCGAGTTATTATACCAAAGAGCTGATGCAATAACCAGCAATCCAATAAAAATTGCTGCGATACGTCGAACGACAACACCTATATACCTACGGTTCTGTTGTTGGACATCATTTGGAGTCACCTTTTCAATAATCCGTTGTTTTTTTGATTCGGTTACCGAAAAAGGTTTGCTATAAAAAATATTAGCATGATAGGCTTTTGAAAAGCTATCAAAGGCAACATTGTTTTCTGTTTTCCAATTATTTACAAAGTCGGTTTCGCTACTGTTTGCCTCCCCTGCAAAGTACTTAGCTAAAATTATCTCAATAGTGTCTTTCATGTTCTTATTGTTTTACACTTTTGACCATGTGTTGTTTGTCGTCTTCAATCAGGTTAATAAAATAAATTCCAGGCAACCATGTTTCAGTTCCTATGGCAACCGTGTTGCTGTTTTTGGGTATTGAAACTTCATAGATTTTTCGTCCGCGGGTAGTATATATTTTGATGATACTTTTTCCAGTTTCCGGGTTAAGCTTTATCACTAATTCTGAGGAAAACGGATTTGGATAAACACTTATTGATTGTTCGGTCTGGGTTGTTATGGCCGCATATTGTACATTAAGTAAAACCTCGTTGCTCCAACTATTTAAATACCACATGCCATTTGTTTTGGCACGAACCCTGTATTTGTATATTTTGTCAATATTTGGCACCAGATTAAAGTAGGTATTTGTTGAGTTATCTGACAGGGTAGCCCAGTCGCCGCTATTTATCGACACCTGCACTTCAAAAGCTTCCGCCTCCGCATTTTCGGGATAAAGCCACTTTAATTGGGTAACAATGGAGTCAGATGAAATGGTAGGGGTGAGCACATACGGTTCGGGAATGATGTTCATCACAGCCCCGGTAATGGCTGTATATCCCCCGGCATCGAAGCTCCCACGTATTTTATACCAGCCATTTGAAACACCCCACCAACCCATGTTTAGGTGATAGAAATATTGGCTATCATCATCAGTATTTAGACCATCGCACACTACCGAATGTCCGCCAAAAGAAGCACTTACTGCCAGTATAGCTGGTTTTTTATATGCCATATTGCTGTCGAGCAAGCTCCAAAATGAGGAAGCCGTTACACTTCGGTACAGGGAAGTAAACCTGAAATAGTTAGCGAACGAAGCAGGAATCTGGCTGATATTTGATGTAGAACCATCATATTCAAAATCCATATCAATGGAGACAGCTACATCAAAAGCTAAATTTCCAGCTGCTTCTCTTTGTTCCAATGTTGATTCTTTCGAACGATACCGGTCGAGCATCATTTCCCAATCGTACTGTGAATCACCATAATTAACGGCATAATAACCAGTACTGCTCCCGCTGTTATCGGTATAGGTATGCGAACCAAACCCCCTGGGAGGCCAGTTGTAGTGATGCATCACGGATATTTGCGATACGGCGACACATCCTGGAGCGTAATTATTTGGTGTATATATATTTGTAACATTAATAAGTTTGCCTGTGTAGTCATGGCAATTTACTTGTCCCCACATGGTGCCAACATAAGGTCCATATAGTTCACGTGTCGCTTTGGTGATAACACCTTCATCGTCAACAACATGATTAGCCTCTTTAACCACAATTTCTCGCACAATGTCGAGCGATATTTTACCTTCGCGTGAATTAATCTCTGCAAAATTATTTTCAAGAGAATAGGCAATAACAGGGAACACATTGTTTGTGGAAGAAACAATTACAAATCCCTGTGGGTTAATCCTTACAAGGTATGTATTGGGTAAGTTGGTTTCGTTGGCAAAAAGTATGCTTGTACTGTGGTGAGTGATTTGATGAGGTTGTGATTTTTTATTAACAAACTCTATTGCAATGGATGTAGCCTTTTCCATGTCAACACAGGCGTTTTTGGCTGATAATTGCAGGGAAGCCAAAGCGACAAGCAAAACAAGTATATTTTTCAGATTTGTCATAAAAAACAGTTAGACCCGGAGGCCGAAGCCTCCAGGTTTAGTTAGCATTTAATTAAAAATTATTTTCCCAGCTGAGATAACCCCATCAACTGATAATTGGTAAAAATAAATTCCTGAGCGTAAGTGGTTATTACCTTTAATAATTGAGTAGTCATGTGTTCCGGGTTGCTGTTTACCCAAATGGGCGTCCACCATTGTTTTACCGGTAATATCAAACAACTTTATCTGTACACT
The DNA here is from genome assembly GCA_964459525.1 of uncultured Lentimicrobiaceae bacterium. Classification (GTDB taxonomy): domain Bacteria; phylum Bacteroidota; class Bacteroidia; order Bacteroidales; family F082; genus UBA6244. The sequence continues at coordinate 12,368 of CAYWNI010000020.1, forward strand.
GGAGGCTCTTTTCTCTAGCGTGTATTCCAGTTTCACCTTGTCGGTAGCAGGGTTTGGAAATACATTTACTACATTCGTATTCTGATTTACCTCATCAATACCTATCAGGGTTTCAAAGTAATGCAGCACCTCATCAAAAATTTCTTCGGTGTGCGCACGTGTGTCAATTCGGGCTGTTTCAAATCCCCAGGTCATAACTCTTCCATCATTAGGCTTATTTAGCAGGCCGCAAATATAACCACTTAATACATAGCTTGATGGACCCATTTTATAAATTCCTTTAGCAGATGAAGTTTTTTCAAATGCATCGGCATACCATAATGTTTCATAAAGCCAATTAATGGGTGTAAAGGTAGCGACACCATTGTTTGCCACCACATCCAATTGCGACACGCCAACATTGCCATCATCTACGTATGATTGACCAACATATTTGGACACGCCCATATAATCGTAAATAAACTGACCGGAAGCATATTCTGTAGGGCCAGATCCTTCGATGTCATACATAAAGTCGAGTCCTTGCAACCACACGTTACCACCTCCATCAATATAATTTTTTAAATCGCCGTAGAATTTGTAGTCTAGGGTATCGCTAAGATCCCAAAGGTTCAAATCAGCCCCATCATTACCGGTATACCAAATAACCAGTTTGTAGGTGCTAAGGGTAATAAAATCGGGTCTGTTTCCGGTAGTTACCGTGTTGTACACGTCGTAAGTATAACCCAGATTGGCAAGGGTGGTGTCAATAACAAGATAACGATCCGTTCCGTTGGCATTGTCGTTTACCAACAGAATTTCAAATGCGCCTGGACCAGCTCCCTGATTTGAAATGGTAACCTCAACTGAATCAGCGATTCCTGAGCCATCAGCGGCTTCAGCTACAACCCATACTGTTCCATTTCCTATACTCGATCCGGTGGCTTCCAGCAGTCCGTCTACCGTTATCGACGCATAGGCTGTTCCGTGTGAAACTGTCCAAAGCAAGGCTTTGTTGGTAGCATTCTCAGGCAAAACGTCGGCAAACATTTGGAGCGAACCTTCGTTGTCGGTAATGGTTGTAGCATTGTTTTCTCCATAAACGCTGATACTGGACACATAAACCTGATCGCCGCCACCAAACTGGGCGAAATAATCGAGACCTTCTTGAAAAAGTACATCGGTATTAACCTGCGTATCAAGTCGGGCACTTTCAAAAGTAAAACTCACCACCTTTCCATCTCCTTTTTCAAGGTATATTGCTGAATAATAGTCGTAGAAATCGTAGCCAGAAGGACCCATCCGATAAAGGTTTTGGGCGGTTGGTGTTTTCAAACATGCATCGGCATACCACATGGTTTCATAAGTCCATTTCATGGGATTTAGTGTGAAAATAGGGTTTCCTGAAATCAAATCCAATTCAGGAACACCATCCGAATAAAAACCATCGTCGACATGCGATTGTGCATGATATTCTGAAATTCCGAGATAGTCGTAAACAAAGTCTCCTGCGGCAAAAACAACCGGAGTGGTGGGATACCTGTCGTAAAGAAAATCAAGACCCTGAACCCACATCATGCCACCGGCATCAATATATTGCTTAATGGCCTCATTGTCAACCTCTGTTCCATCCCAAAAATACAATCCGGCTCCATCGTTACCCGTATACCAAATTACCAGATCGAATCCGTTTAAAAGAGCAAGTCCCGGCGAACTGGCTTCAACACTGGCATCAAAAAAGGTGAAATCGTAGCCCGAATTTGTAATCGCTGTTTTAATTACCTCGACTCGCTCGGGTGCATAGCCGTTATCGTTTACGAGTAAAATGCTCAGGCTATAAGCCGATCCTGAAAACATGATAATCATAGATAACAATAAAAATCTGTAAAATTTTTTCATGGTTTGTTATAATTAATGGTTCATTATTTAATTAGTAAGACGCAATTTCGAAGGCAAAACCCCCAATTGGAACTGCATTATTGTAAAATTATTTTTCCTGATAAAACTTGCTCTTTCCGGGTAACCCTATAAAAATAAAGTCCGCTTTGCAATTGGGAAAGCGACAGATGAACATCTGATGAAAGATCAAGCTGTTGGCTCATTATTTTTTGACCTGTGGAAGTATACAATTCAAATAAATCACGGGTTGTTGAACTGCCGGTTTCTGAATGCAACACAATGTGGTCGGTTGCAGGGTTTGGGTAAATAATTAAATCATTTTTATTTTCAACCAAATCAGAACCTATATCAGTGGTTAGCTTAAAGTACTCAATCACTTCATAAAACAACTCTTCTGTGTTAGCACGTGTGTCAATACGGGCAGTTTCAACGGTGAAGGTCATAACACATCCTGCACCAATCCAGCGATCGAAGGCCGTATAGTAACCTGAAAGCAAATAATCAACAGGACCCATGTTGTATATCGTATGTGTACCTTCTGCAGGAACAATAGCATCGGCATACCAAAGAGTTTCGTAAGCCCATGTTATGGGTGTAATATTGCATATACCATTATCGGGTACTACATCCATTTGCTGAAGACCAATTCCTCCATCATCGGCATAGGATTGGGCAAAATACTCTTCAATGCCCATGTAATCGTAAATAAACTGACCGTTTGTAAACGAATCAGGTGCTGCGCCTACCACATCGTATAAAAAGTCGAGACCCTGCAACCAAATATATCCGCCATTGGCAATATAATCTATCAGAGGGGCATTAAATTTGAAATCGTTTGGATCTGAAATGTCCCATAAATAAAGATCAGTTCCATCGTTACCGGTATACCAAATCACCAGATTATAGTTGCTCAATGTGGCTAAATCAGGATAAGTACCTGTTTGGGTGGTGTTGTAAATAGCGTAGTCATATCCTAGATTTAATAAGGTGGTGTCGAGCACCAAATACCTGTCAGCACCATAATCATTGTCGTTTACCAGTAGAATTGTAAAATCGCTGCTACTGCCCTGGTTGCTGATGGTGATCATTGTCGAGTCGGCTATGTCTGAACCATCGTTGGCGGTAGCAACTGCCCAAACCGTGCCATTGCCAGCCGGAGTTCCCGTAGCGTGTAATATTCCATTTTGATCGATGGTAGCTGTGGCCGTGCCGTCGGTTACGCTCCATGTAACCGTGTTGTCGGGAGCATACATAGGCAACACATCAGCATATATTTGCAGCGTACCGTTGTTGTTAGGAATGATATTGATTCCGTTTTCGCCATGTACCGAAATGGAACTGACCAAGATGGTGTTGTCGAGATAAAACTCAAAAAACGACAATCCTTCCAATATGAAGGTGTCAGTGTTTTCCTGGGTATCAAGTCGGGCGGTTTCAATGGCAAAGTTCATCACCAAACCACCACCATCGGTGTAATTGTAAAGTCCGCAATAGTAGTCGCTGAACTCATACGAGTCAGGACCCATGGTATATACACCACGTGCTTCGGGTGAGAGCGTCATGGCATCGGCGTACCACATTTCAGTATATGACCACATCACGGGGTTTTGGGTGAAAATCCCATTGTTGGGTACAGTATTCATTTCAGGAAGCCCCAATCCGCCATCATCGGCATACGATTGCGCATGGTATTGTTCAATGCCCATATAGTCGTATGTAAACATTCCTGGTGTAAATGCATCGGGGGCAGTGCCATAAACATCGTATAAATAATCAAGACCCTGCAGCCAAACAATGCCGCCGCTGTTGATGTAATCTAACAAAGGGGCATTAAATTTATAATCGTTGGGGTCTGAAACATCCCATAAAAATAGGTCTGCGCCATCGTTGCCGGTGTACCAGATAACGGCATCGTAGCTGGCAAGCGTTGCGGGATCAGGAAATGTTTGCGTTATAACGGTATTGTATAAGTCAAAAGTATAGCCTAGGTTTGTAAGTGATTGTTCTATAATTAAATACCTGTCAGCACCATAATCATTGTCATTTACCAGCAGAATGGTAAAATTGCTGCTATTGCCCTGATTGCTGATGGTGATCATTGTCGAGTCGGCTATGTCTGAACCATCGTTGGCGGTAGCAACTGCCCAAACCGTGCCATTGCCAGCCGGAGTTCCCGTAGCGTGTAATATTCCATTTTGATCGATGGTAGCTGTGGCCGTGCCGTCGGTTACGCTCCATGTAACCGTGTTGTCGGGAGCATACATAGGCAACACATCAGCATATATTTGCAGCGTACCGTTGTTGTTAGGAATGATATTGATTCCGTTTTCGCCATGTACCGAAATGGAACTGACCAAGATGGTGTTGTCGAGATAAAACTCAAAAAACGACAATCCTTCCAATATGAAGGTGTCAGTGTTTTCCTGGGTATCAAGTCGGGCGGTTTCAATGGCAAAGTTCATCACCAAACCACCACCATCGGTGTAATTGTAAAGTCCGCAATAGTAGTCGCTGAACTCATACG
>CAYWNI010000021.1:0-16286 GCA_964459525.1 uncultured Lentimicrobiaceae bacterium
TAATCAAGAACTTTATACCGCATACTTCAATCCTGAGTCTTCATTGCTTTCGCTACGCTCGGGCAGCTTTTCCGACAATACCTCATTAAATTTAGGAATGCTTTCCTACGATCAGGGGCAGTATGATGAAAGTATCGAAATTTTTAAACTAATCCCAGATAATGTAGTGGCGCGTTTGTATGGCGGACTGGCCTACATGAATTTGAAAAACTATCCGGCAGCAATTAGTGAGTTTAACCATGTGTTAACGCATGGTGACAATTTGTTTACCGATCAGGCAGAATGGAACATTGGGCTCAGTTATTTAGCAGACAACAAAATTAGTAAAGCAAAAGAAACCTTTTCGAGCATAACAAATAAAAAAGGAGCTTATCAGCAAAAGGCCACAGAGTTGATTGAAGAATTGAAAAACAAGCATTAATCTTCTTAAACAAGCACATGGGCTGGGGGATCAGATTCGACCGTATCTGATCCCTTTTTTTATTCTTTAGCATTTGGTTTTTATGATTCTGGCTTGTTTTAACCCCGAAAACTTCATCAGATATTTGTTGAAGCGAATCGCCAAATCTTTCCTACTTTTGCCGCTTAATCGAAATGAAGATCATTATGGAAATGCCCAGCAAATACAATCCGGCAACCACAGAAGACCGTTGGTATCAATACTGGATGGATAAAAAATACTTTCATTCAGAACCCGATGAAAGAGAGCCGTTTACCATCGTAATTCCGCCCCCCAATGTTACTGGTGTTTTGCACATGGGACATATGCTCAACAATACCATTCAAGATGTTTTGGTTAGGCGTGCGCGTATGATGGGAAAAAATGCTTGCTGGGTACCAGGAACTGATCATGCTTCTATTGCTACAGAAGCCAAAGTCGTTAATAAGCTGAAAGCTCAGGGTATCGACAAATCAAAACTTACGCGTGAGGAATTTATGACCCATGCCTGGGAATGGAAAGAAAAACACGGCGGAATCATTTTGGAGCAGTTGAAAAAACTGGGAGCGAGTTGCGATTGGGACCGTACCGCTTTTACCATGGACGAATCTTTGTATGAATCAGTGGTCGATGTTTTTATTGATTTGTATAACAAAGGGCTGATATATAGAGGAGTCAGGATGGTAAACTGGGATCCGGGCGCCAAAACAGCTGTTTCAGATGAAGAGGTGGTATACAAAGAAGTAAACTCCAAGCTTTATTATCTGCGCTATCAGCTCGAAGGCGAGTCCGATTATATTCAAATTGCTACCACACGTCCTGAAACTATTCTTGGTGATACTGCTGTTTGTGTGCATCCCGAAGACGAAAGGTTCGTTCGTTTTCATGGTAAAAATGTAATTGTACCTCTTATAAATCGCGCCGTTCCTGTTATTCTTGATGAATATGTTGACCGTGAGTTTGGTACAGGGGCTCTAAAAATTACACCATCGCATGATATAAACGATTATGAGCTAGGGCTTAAGCACAAACTTGAAGCCATCGATATTTTTAACGATAACGGAACTATGAATGAGCGAGCCACACTGTATGTAGGTATGGATCGTTTTGAAGTGAGAAAAGTGATTGTTGAAGATCTGGAAAAAGCCGGTAACTTGGTTAAAACCGAAAACTACCTGAACAAGGTTGGGTTTTCGGAACGCACCGATGAGGTGATTGAGCCCAAATTATCGCTGCAATGGTTTTTGAAAATGAGCGAGTTGGCCAAGCCAGCTTTAGATGTGGTGATGTCTGATGAGATCACTTTTTATCCAGCAAAATTTAAAAACACATACCGCCATTGGATGGAAAACGTGCGCGACTGGAACATTAGCCGTCAGCTGTGGTGGGGTCAACAAATCCCTGTTTATTACCTCAAAAATGGGGAGATGGTGGTTGCTAAAACTGCTGAAGAAGCGTTGCAAAAAGCCCGCGTTGAGTTTGACAATCCAAAACTAGAACTGCATGACCTAAAACAGGACGAAGATGTAATGGATACCTGGTTTTCTTCGTGGCTCTGGCCAATAAGCGTGTTCGATGGTATTCGCTATCCCGAGAATAGGGAAATACAATACTACTATCCTACAAATGATTTGATTACCGCACCCGACATCATCTTTTTTTGGGTAGCACGCATGATTATGGCCGGGATTGAATACCGCGACCAAATACCTTTTAAGAGTGTTTATTTTACTGGTATCGTGCGTGATAAAATTGGACGGAAAATGTCGAAAACATTGGGTAACTCACCTGATCCTCTTGATTTAATTGCCGACCATGGCGCCGATAGTGTGCGCGTGGGGATGTTGCTCACCGCTCCGGCTGGAAATGATTTGCCTTTTGACTCTTCTCTAATCGAGCAAGGAAGAAATTTTAGCAATAAAATATGGAATGCCCTCCGTTTGGTAAAAGGTTGGGAAACTGATCCTACGCTTTCGGCTACGGAAAATAACAGATTGGGTATTCTTTGGTTCGAAAACCGATTCAATAAAGAGCTGGCTACCATCGAAGATCATTTTTCCAAATACCGGATTTCGGATGCGCTGATGGCTACTTACAAGTTGATTTGGGACGACTTCTGTAGCTGGTACCTCGAGATAGTAAAGCCTGCCTATCAGCAGCCCATTGATGTTCAAACACTTGAAGCTACCATTGGCTTTTTTGAGAGACTGATGAAAATCCTTCATCCATTTATGCCTTTCATAACCGAGGAAGTATGGCATTTGCTGCGTACACGTGAAGAGAACAACGACATTATGATTGCTCCAATGCCTAAAGCCGACACCTTTGACGATGCTCTGCATCTTGCTTTTCAACGGGCTGAGCAAATCTTAGGAGGTGTAAGGTCTGTACGGAAGGATAAGAATATTCCTCAAAAAGAAGCTGTTACTTTGTTTGTGCAACAGGGAGAGGAGGCTAAATGCCAGTTTTATCCAGTCGTGGCAAAATTGGGGAATATTGACGAAATAGAGTTTGTTGTAGAGAAACCTGCCGACTGCCTTAGTTTTATCGTTGGAGCACAGGAGTTTTATATCCCATTGTCAGTGGAGGTTAATGTAGAAGAAGAAATTGCCAAACTCGAAGAAGAGCTGAAATATACCTTGGGATTCCTGAAATCGGTGGTGGTAAAATTGTCGAATGAACGCTTTGTAAGTGGCGCTCCAGCTGCCGTTGTTAATAAAGAACGACAAAAACAATCGGATGCCGAAGCCCGCAAAGCGGTTATCGAAGATCAGTTATTGGAATTGAAAAAACGGCTATAACTAAAACTAATTTGTTAGATGCGAATTGTAGGAGATAGCTTTTTGCTGCAAAGACACTTTTCGGTGCAAATAAAGCGTGGTTGACTCCGCATACCTTAACCCATAAAATGTGTTAAAATTGATGATTACTATTTTACAGCTAACTAAGGTTTTACTATTTTCGCACACATAAAATCATGATAAAGCGCGCCTCGCATGAAAAATTTTAAAAGAATTAATGATTATTTGGGTTGGTTGGTTTTTGCAATTGCCACAACGGTATACTTTTTAACCCTGGAGCCAACGGCGAGTTGGTGGGATTGTGGAGAATATATTGCCACCGCCTATAAATTGCAAGTAGGACATCCTCCGGGAGCGCCTCTTTTTCAGTTGCTTGGACGTTTCTTTTCTATGTTCGCAGGAGGCGATGTTGAAATGGTGGCTTACATGGTTAATGTAATGTCGGCCTTGTCGAGTAGCTTTACTATCTTGTTTTTGTTTTGGACAATTACCATGTTGGCAAAAAAATTAATGGCCAATTCAGATGGTGAGATGTCGCAAGGGCAAAGTATTGCTGTTTTAGGAGCGGGCCTCGTTGGTTCTTTGGCCTATACTTTTAGCGATTCTTTCTGGTTTTCTGCCGTGGAAGGCGAGGTGTATGCCATGTCGTCCTTTTTTACTGCTGTAGTTTTTTGGGCTATCCTGCGCTGGGAGGAAGTGGCCGATAAGCGCACGGGATACCGATGGCTATTGCTGATCGCTTTTATAATCGGTCTTTCCATTGGGGTTCACTTGCTGAACTTACTTGCTATTCCAGCCATCGTTTATGTTTATTACTATAAAAAATATACACCGTCAACAAAAGGTTTTTTACTGGCAGGAATAATTTCGCTGCTTATCTTGGTGGTGATTATGTATATCATCATCCCGGGTATTGTTGATTTGGCTGGAGGTTTTGAGCTCTTTTTCGTTAATTCGCTGGGCATGCCATTTAACTCTGGCACGGTTATTTACTTTACCCTCATCACTGCAGCCATTGTTTTCGGCCTTTTCTACAGCCATAAAAAAAACAAAACAGTTTTAAATACAGCCATCCTGGCTCTCACCTTTATTCTTATCGGCTATTCATCGTTTTTTATGCTGGTTATCAGAGCAAATGCCAATACACCTATCAATGAAAATGCGCCAAAAGATGCCATTAGTTTGCTTTCTTACCTCAATCGTGAGCAATATGGAACCTGGCCGATATTTCAAGGCCAGTATTACAACGCTCCGGTTGTAAAACACGATGATGGTAATCCGATTTATGTTAAAGATGCTGCCAAAGGAAGATATGTGATTAAAGATGACAGAAAAGGTACTGTTCCCGTTTATGATGAGCGTTTTACTACTGTTTTTCCACGTATGTGGAGCGATCAAAAACCGGAGCATATTCGTTTGTACAAACATTTCGGTGACGTAAAAGGTGTCCCTATCAGGGTTACCAATGCCGATGGGGAGTCAGAAGTGTTGTATCGTCCGACTTTTGGTGAAAACCTACGCTTTTTCTTAACCTATCAGGTGAGCCACATGTATCTGCGGTACTTTATGTGGAATTTCGCCGGAAGGCAAAATGATATTGAGAGTCAAGGTGAAATTGATCATGGCAATTGGATAAGTGGTATCGGATTCATTGATGCCATGCGTTTGGGCGATCAAAGCAATTTGCCCGACAGCATGAGAAACCCGGCAAGAGCCACTTTCTTTTTCCTGCCCCTTATTTTAGGGTTATTGGGCTTTATTTTTCAACTAAATAGTAGCAGCAAAGATACTTGGGTGGTGAGTCTGTTATTTATCATGACAGGCTTTGCCATCATTATTTACCTTAATCAGCAACCGTTGCAGCCGCGTGAGCGCGATTATGCTTATGCTGGGTCGTTTTATGCTTTCGCCATCTGGATTGGATTGGGTGTGCTTGCACTTTATAATTGGATGCAGAAAGTGATTTCAAATAAGGCTGTTGCCGCGGTAACTGTTACCGCTGTTGCGTTGATAGCTGTTCCGGTTTTAATGGCACAGCAGGGCTGGGAAGGTCACGATCGTTCGGGTAAATATGCTGCCCGCGATTTCGCCAGAATGTACCTCGAATCGTGTGAGCCAAATGCCATCTTGTTTACCAATGGCGACAACGATACTTTCCCGCTTTGGTACGTTCAGGAAGTTGAAGGAGTGAGAACAGATGTGCGTGTTGTAAATTATATGCTCTCGTCCGGCGATTGGTATGTAGATCAAATGGGACGCAAAGTGTACGAGTCAGACCGCCTTCCATTATCGATAGATCAAGATTTTTACAACAAAAAAGCCAATTATGTTCCATTGTTTGAGCGTTTAGATACTGCCGAATTAATAGACGCAATTGAGTTTATAAAAGATCCGGGAAAAGGATCGAAAGTGCCTTTGCAAAATGGCGATTGGATTGATTATCTCCCCGCCAGAAATTTGACTTATACCGTTGATAAAGATGCTGCTGTAAGAACAGGCACTGTTGATCCTGAAGACCGCGACAAAATTGTGGATGTTATCGAGTGGAGAGTATCGCAGAGCGGATTGTTTAGAAATGATCTGATGTTGCTCGACTTGATTGCCAACAACAACTGGGAACGTCCGATTTATTTTGCCAATCCTAGTAGTATTAGTAAAGTGCTTAATGTCGACAAATACTGCCATCAGGAAGGTGTTGTTTATCGTTTTAAACCTACTCCGGCAGAGGAATACATCAAAAGGGTTGGAGGCGTGGATGCCGACAGGACTTATGAGGTGCTGATGGGCGAAAATGCACGTTGGGGTCGACTGAATGCTGATGATGTGGTGGTTGACAGAGAGAGTTCGCGTAATTCTGGTATGGCCAAGCAAAATTATGTTCGTTTGGCCCAAGCACTTATGAACGAAGGCAAGAAAGATTCAGCCGTGGCTGTGTTAAATCGTGGCATTGAGTTTTTCCCACCAGAAAAGTTCCCCTACGACTACTTTATGCTTTCTTGGGCAGAGTTTTACTACGAAGCTGGTGCAATTGAGCAAGGAAATGATGTGGCCAGAAAGCTTACCGAAAGGTATGCGCAAGATTTGGCTTACTACAGTTCGTTGCCCGATAAGTTCGCTTCATACTACTCTGAAAACGTGCAGGAAGCCATGGCTGTATTGCAGCGGTTGATGCAAATGACCGAGCGATACCACCAAGAGGAGCTTGGTAAAGAAATCGAAAAGACCTTTTACGATAACATGACTTCGTTGAATCTGCAATAGACCGAAAGAAACAAAAAACCCACCTTGATTACCATTTTGGCATCAAGGCGGGTTTTTTTTATTGGCAGTAATCTGCTTTTAGCCTCTTTTTTTGGCAAGATCCCTGCCGGCGTGCAAGGCTTTCAAATTCATGTTAATGATACCTTCACCTTTTTTGGCAAAGATAGTTTCGATGGCTTTTTCAAAGCTTTCGGGTTTTATTCCCATGTAGGGTAGGGCAGCTCCCAAAACAACAATGTTGGCTGCTTTTATTGAGCCCTGTTCTTTGGCAACTTTTTCCGCGTCGATGGTAACGTTATGCGGAAGATTCCAAATTTCGTTCAGAAGCTCTTCCAATTTAGGATATTCCGGAATGTTGATAAATGGATTCATGGATGTAATAAGCCACCCAGTCTCTTTGTTAAGCATGTTCACATACCTGAGCGATTCCATCGGCTCGATCGAAATAACCAAGTCGGCTTTGCCTTCAGGAATCAGGTCGGAGGCAATGGGGTTAGAAGAAATGCGTAAGTGGGACTGAACGTCACCGCCACGCTGGCTCATGCCATGCACTTCGGCCTGTTTAAGTTGCAAGCCTTCTAATAATGCCGCCGTTCCGATAACCGTGGCAATGGTCAGAATGCCTTGTCCGCCGACTCCTGCTAATATGATATCTTTTTTCATGATGTCTGATTGATTTGATGGGCAATTTAATTGGTGGCTTCCTTTTTCTGAAGCGCTTTTAATTTCATCCTTCTTCCAAGTGTTTGTATACACTCGCGGCGCGCAATAATTACCGAAAGTCCGTTGTATTCCAATTCTTCCAGCATCACCTTAACGTTTTCCTCATGGTTTCGTCTAAGTGGTGTTATTACACGGATATGCTCCTCTTTTACCCCCATTCCTTTAACGATCTCGTCTACCTTGCCGAGAGCTGAAGAATTTTGGCCTCCGGTCATGCCGGTAGTAGCATTGTCAAGAATAAGCACCACGATGGGTGAATTGTTGTTCACGGCATCCAGCAAGCCTGTCATGCCGGAGTGGGTGAACGTAGAGTCGCCAATGGCGGCTACTGCTGGGATGAGGCCTGCATCGGCAGCCCCCACGGCCATGGTAATTGATGCGCCCATGTCGACGCAGCTATTAATCGATTCAAGTGGTTTTAAGGCGCTGAGTGTGTAACAACCAATATCTGAAAAAACACGACCGGCTGTATAACGTGTAAGTGCTTCGTTTAAAGCGAGGAAACTGTCGGTATGTGAGCAGCCTTCACACAGCGATGGTGGCCGTCCCTGCAGTATTTTTGGATGCTGGAATCCTTCACTTATCGGCAGGCCGATGGCTTTTGCAACGATATTTGGGTTTAATTCACCAGCAGCTGGAATAGTGCCGTCAGTTCGTCCCATTACTTTTTTGCCTAGGTTTAAATAACCTTTGAGCAACTCCTCAAAAACAGGATATCCATCCTCAAGCACCAAAATTTTATCTGATGAGTCGTAGAGCTGTTTTACCATCTCGTGTGGCACAGGATATTGTCCAACCTTGAGTACTGAATAAGGTACCTGTTGGTTTTCAAAATTTTCGATCAAATAGTTGTAAGCCAACCCACAAGCAATAATACCTAGACTTGTATCTTTTCCTGGTATTAGTGTGTTGTAACCTGATTTTGCGGCGTCGGTTTCAAATTGCGCTTGCTTTCCGAGCAGTTGATTGTATTGCTTGCGTGCTATAGAAGGCAGCAATACAAACTGTTTCAGGTTTGAAGGTAGCGACAGCTCATTTTGTGCGGCTACTTCTACTCTCGTTACGCCAGCACGTGAGTGCGCCAAACGCGTAGTAACCCTAACCATAACAGGCGTAGCGTATTTTTCTGAAATGCTGAACGCATAGCGTGTCATGTCGTAAGCTTCTTGCTGATTTGATGGCTCCAGCACAGGTATCATAGCAAACTTTCCATAAAACCTTGAGTCTTGCTCGTTTTGAGAAGAGTGCATGCTGGGGTCGTCTGCCGAAAGCACCACCAAACCTCCGTTTGCGCCAGTAATGGCAGCGTTCACAAATGCATCGGCGGCTACATTTAAACCAACATGTTTCATGCACACCAGCGCTTTCTTTCCAGCATACGACATGCCAATAGCACTTTCCATCGCTGTTTTTTCGTTTGCCGACCAATTCGATCGGATGTTGCGTTCTTTGGCTTCAGCCGAAGCTTGTATGTATTCGGTGATTTCTGTTGAGGGTGTTCCCGGATAGGCATAAACGCCAGATAATCCGGCATCAATAGCTCCTTGAGCAATGGCCTCATCACCTAGTAATAATAGTTTCTGCATCGCTATATCTTAAATGATTAAGTGTTATATTTATGTTACAAAATTATCAAAATTGGCAGATTAAACCTATCGTAATTTTAATATATATCCATTTTAAATTGCAGAAAAGACAAGATTTCAAACGTTTGTGTACCTATATTGCTATGGATGGCCTTGCGAAATATTGCCAAACAAATTCAAGCAATTTTACCTGAGATAGGTGTGGCTATATTTTGCACTTTTGCGATGTCAATGTTGTCCTGTTTTAAATGCAATTTAATGAACTTTCTTGCACATGCGCACTTGTCAGGTAAAAACGAAGAGGTGCTTTTTGGTAATTTTGTGGCCGACTCTATCAAAGGCAGGCAACTCTTGGACTATTCGCCAGAAATAGTGCAAGGCGTAAATCTTCACCGAAAAATTGATCGCTTTACCGACAAACATTTCATAGTGCGCAGAAGTATTGCCTCTGTAAAGCCTGATTTAGGAAGGTATTCGGGTGTGGCTGTTGATATTTTTTACGATCATTTTCTGGCTGCAAACTGGCAACAGTATGCTCAAGACGATTTAGTCGATTTTTCGTTGCATGTGTACCGTATTTTGGCCAAGCGATTTCTTATTTTACCTGCACGAAACAAGCGGATTCTCCCTTTTATGATGGCACAGAATTGGCTCGTTTCCTATTCCAATTTCTACGATCTCGAAAGGGTGTTTCGTGGTATGGATCGTCGAACCGGATATAAATCGCAATTGGGAAAGTCGGTGGCGGTGTTGAAAAATAATTATCATGCTTTGGAGCAAGATTTTAGTTTGTTTTATCCTGAACTACAGAAATTTGCAGCAGATGAACTGAGGTTTATCAGCGAATAAAAGTTTCTGATCTGTCAGGACCAACAGAAACCATTTTTACCGGAACACCTGTGCTTTCTTCGATAAACTTGACGTAGTTGTGGAGGTCTTCGGGGAGGTTGTTATATGAATCAATGTGGCTTAAGTCGGAATTCCATCCTTTAAGTTGTTTGTAAACTGGCTGGCAGTCGGTATCGGTTAAATCGTAGGGGATTTCCTCTGTTTTATGTCCATTGATGTCGTAGTGCGTAGCTATTTCTATGGTTTTAAAGCTATTAAGCACATCCGCTTTCATCATCATAAGTTCTGTTACACCATTGAGCATGATGGCATATTTAAGCGCAGGTAGGTCAACCCATCCGCAACGGCGCGGCCTACCAGTGGTAGAACCGAATTCGTGGCCGATGTTGCGAAGTTCGTCGCCTTGCTCGTTGTGTAATTCAGTCGGAAATGGACCGCTTCCCACGCGGGTACAATAGGCTTTGAAAATGCCTATAACTCTTCCTACGGCAGACGGAGCAATTCCAAGTCCACTACAAACACCGGATGTTATTGTATTTGAGGAAGTTACAAATGGGTAGGAGCCAAAATCAATGTCGAGCATAGTGCCTTGAGCACCTTCTGCCAGTATTTTCTTTCCAGCCTTAAGTTGTTGGTTTATAAAATATTCGCTATTTACCTTTTTTAACGATTTCAGGGTGGTCAGCGCGTTCATCCATTTTTGTTCATATTCAGCAAATGGCAAACCTTCTATCTTAAAACTGTTAATGTCTTGCTTAAACTGATGAACAATATCAAGGTGTTGTTTAAGTAAGGCGTTGTATTTTTCCTGAAAATGGTCTTTTTCTATGTCGCCGACCCTAATCCCGTTACGGCTTGTTTTGTCAGTATATGCCGGCCCAATACCCTTGAGCGTAGAACCGATTTTTTGTTTCCCTTTGGCATTTTCATAAACTGCATCCAGCAGGCGATGAGAGGGCAGAATTAGGTGGGCTTTTCTGGAAACCAACAGGTTATCGATGACCTCAACGTCTGAAATTTTTAAAGAGGCAATCTCTTTTTCGAGAACATATGGATCGATAATAACACCATTTCCAATTAAATTGATAGTGCTTGCATTAAAAATACCTGAGGGAATGGTGTGTAGAACAAACTTTTTACCATCAAATTCGATGGTGTGGCCGGCGTTTGGTCCGCCCTGAAAGCGGGCAATGATATCATAATGTGGTGTTAGTACATCAACAACTTTACCTTTGCCTTCGTCACCCCACTGGAGACCTAAAAGAACATCTATTTTCATAAGTTTTGCATTAAAAAACCCTGAGTAATCAGGGTTTATTTCCAGTGGACAAAGATACTATTTTTGTATAGTATTTAGAACGAAATCTGCAAATTAAGACTGTTCTGTTGTGTCGATTACATCTTCGTTTTTCTTACACTTTCCGTAAAAAGTAAGACTGTGGTACGATACCTCGACGCCTAACAATTCTTCTACTGATTTTTGAATTTCCTGAATGCGTGGATCGCAAAATTCGAGTACTTTTCCGTCTTCTATGCATACAAAATGATCGTGTTGTTTGTATTTAAACGATCGCTCAAACTGAGCGCAGTTGTTGCCGAACTGGTGTTTCGTAACCAGGTTGCAGTCGAGCAACAATTCGATTGTATTATACAAAGTGGCTCGGCTAACCCGATATTTATTGTTCTTCATACGTATGTACAAAGTTTCGATATCGAAATGCCCTTCTGTAGCATAAATCTCTTTTAAGATTGTATACCGTTCAGGGGTTTTACGATGCCCTTTTGATTCAAGGTATTCAGTAAAAATCTTTTTTACTGATTCAAATGTGTCTTTTCTATTGTTAAACTTCATCACCAACTCAGTTTGGGTGGTAAAAGTACACATTTTTATTTTTATATGGTTTAATTATAAATAGTTTTTTTAAAAACCATGATTTTTAGGTAATCTTGTCAAGTCGGGTTATTTTTATAATCTCATCCATTTTCTTTAACCGTTGAAGGAGTTTGTTCATGGTTTCAGTGTTTTCAATATAGATTGTAACATCTAAATTGATCAATCCTTCTGTGCTGTTAAGGTTAAACGATCGGATATTGATTTTAAACTCTTCGGTGATAATGCTTGAAACTTTGTGAACAAAACCCAAATTGTCGGCTGCTTTGATGTTAAATCCGGCTAGGAATTTTATACCTTCTCTCTGTTTCCATTTGGCTTTTACAATATTGTTTCCGTATTGCGACATGAGCCTGATGGCTTTGGTGCAATCAACCTTGTGTACTTGTATTGGTTCGTTTGGGAACAATAGCCCCATTACGTTATCGCCGGGAATCGGGTTGCAACATGTAGATGCAACATAGTCACTCGTATTAAAATCTGACTTGTAATTGATGGGTTTTGTTTCTGATTGTGAGTCTTCGGGTTCGTCATTTTTTGCTGGAACAGTACTGTTTTTACTTTTACCGAAAGGAGCCCAAAAATTCTTTATCCAGCTTATTCTGCTTTCGTTGGGTTGAAGTATTTCTTTTATTTCTTTTAGCCCAACCATATCTTTAGCGGCGAAATAGTACAAATCAACTGAGCCTTTAATGGAGCTTGCTGCTATGATTTGTGCGATTGTGCTGCGGTTGTGATCCATGTTAAGCTGTTTCAGTATTGCATCTACTTTTTTCATTCCTTCTTCGCGGTAGCTTTTGCGGTTTTGACGAATGGCTGCTTTAATGCGTGCTTTGGCACGGGCTGTAACAACTATCTTAAACCATTCTTCGCGTGGCATTTGCACTTTTGAGGAAATTACTTCCACTTGATCACCAGATTTTAGCTTGTGGTCGATGGGATGAAGTTTTCGGTTGATATTTGCCCCAATACAAGTGTTTCCCACATCGGTATGAATAGCATAAGCGAAATCGAGTACCGTGGCATGTTGAGGCATGTTAATCATTTCGCCTTTCGGTGTAAAGACAAAAATTTCCTCTGCGAACAGGTTTTTCTTAAAATCATTGATGAAATCAAATGTATTATCCTCGTTTTCAGATAATAGAAGTTGTGTTTTCTTTAACCAGTTTTCAAGACTCGTGTCGGCATTCAGGGTTTCTTTATACTTCCAATAAGCTGCGTAACCTTTGTTTGCAATTTCGTCCATGCGCACGCTGCGAATGTGTATATCAACCCATTTGCCTTGTGGGCCCATTACGGTACAATGAATGGCTTCATATCCGTTTGCTTTTGGCGTGCTTATCCAGTCGCGTAAACGCTTATTATTGGGTTTGTATATTGATGTGATGATTGAATAAGTTACCCAGCATTTTAGTTTTTCATCTGCACTTCCGCTATCAATAACGATATCAAATGAAAAAGTGTTGTAAATATCTTCAAACGAAACCTCTTGGGTTTTCATTTTTTGCCAAATGGAGTAAGCTGTTTTTTGATGTAGTTTGATTTGGAATTTATAATCCAGTTTAAGCAGCTCATTTTCGATGGGTAGTCTGAAATTAAAAAAGTAGGCATTAATTTCATCTTGCCTGATGCGAATTTGGTTGTTTATATCTTCGTAAAGTTCAGGTTGTGAGTATTTAAATGCCAATTCTTCCAGCTCACTTTTTATGGTGTAAAGTCCTAGTCTGAAAGCTAGTGGAGCATATATAAAAAGGGTTTCGGAGGCAATTTTGAGTTGCTTTTCTCGAGGCATGGCGTCAAGTGTACGCATGTTATGCAGGCGGTCGGCAAGCTTTATCAGGATTACCCTGACATCGTCGGTAAGCGTTAGTAATATTTTTTTCAGGGTTTCGGCCTGTGCAGTGGTGGTTGATACCGAAATCTCATCAATTTTAGTGAGGCCATCAATAATTTTGGCTACTTCGTCGCCAAACATGCCCCTGATATCGTCTAAGGTCATGTCGGTATCTTCAACGGTATCGTGCAGTAAAGCAGCGATAATGGAGGTGCGCCCGAGTCCGATTTCTCCGGCAGCAATCGTGGCAACACTAATTGGGTGAAGAATAAACGATTCTCCCGATCGTCGCCGCATGTCCTTGTGGGCGTCGGCAGCCAGCCTGAAAGCCTTTCTTACCATCCACTTATCGCGGGTGTCCTTGCGGGTATACCAAACCTCGATAAGTCGCCGATAATGACGCAGTATTTCCTGACGATCAGTGTCTGTTGCTGCTATGGCCATTTAGAAAAGCTATTTTAAACAGCAAAGTTAGCGTTTTTTAAGGTTTTCAGGCTGTTGCAGAAAAAAAAATATTCATTCCTTAATCGTGGTGAAACGGCCATTGGCTGTATTTTTTGGTATAGCGTTTGCATTTTATTCGTAGTTTTGGTGTGCGGTACAAAACCTTATGAAAAGAACCTTTATTCTTCTTTTAAACCTATTGTTATTCAGCAATATAATGCTGGCAACGCACCAGCGTGCCGCTGAAATTACCTATCGTCATGTTTCGGGACTTACCTACGAGTTTACCATTACCATGTACACCCGAACTTCAAGCCCTGCCGACGATAGTCGGGTAACCATGCCCATATATTGGGGCGACAATACAGGTGATGAGTTATTACGCATTTATTTTCAGCCTATTCCAGATGTAGACGACGTAACGTTGAACATTTATAAAGGTGAGCACACCTTTCCTGGGCCATCAACCTACACCATTTCGGTTGAAGACCCCAACCGAAATTATGGTGTGTTGAATATCCCAAACTCGGTTAACGTGCCTATTTACGTTGAAACCACTTTGGTAATCAATCCTTTTCTGGGTTACAACAGCAGCGTTGAATTGTTAAATCCACCCATCGACCAAGGTTGTGTTGGTAAAACCTATATCCATAATTCGGGAGCCTACGATGCCGATGGCGACAGCCTGAGCTTTAAACTTGTTGTGTGTAAAGGTGCCGGAGGATTCGATATCCCTGGTTACTCATTTCCGCTGTCGTCTGAATACTTTCAGATAGATCCCATTACGGGTGATATTATTTGGGAAACGCCAGTTTTGCAGGGTGAGTATAATGTAGCTTTTGAAATTGAAGAGTGGCGGTTTGGCGCAAAAATATCAGTTGTGCGCCGCGATATGCAGATAAACATCGTGGCTTGCGATCACGAACCCCCTGAAATCTATACCATTGACGATACCTGTGTTGTAGCAGGTGATTTTTTGCAGTTTGATGTTACAGCCATCGACCCTGATGGTACTTACGTGGAGCTTACCGCTTTTGGCGGACCGTTTGAGCAGACTTTTAACCCAGCCTACATTCAGCCCGACCCGGCAACGGGAAACGATACGGTGACTACTGTTTTTAACTGGCCAACACTTTGCAACCATGTGCGTATGTCGCCTTACTCAGCCACTTTTAAAGCCAAAGACGATGGTTTTCCGGTAAATTTGGTCAATTTTAAAACTGTTTTCATTCAGGTTATCGCTCCTGCCCCCGAAAACTTGCAGGCCGAAGCGTTGGGTGTTGGCATAAACCTGTCGTGGGAGGCTTCAACTTGCGAAAATGCCATCGGATATAAAATCTATCGGCGTGCAGGACCATCTGGTTGGGAGCCTGATTTTTGTGAAACTGGCGTGCCCGCTTATACTGGCTTTCGATTGATAAGCGAAACGGATGGCATTGCCAGCACAAGTTTTCGCGACGACAATAGTGGCAATGGGCTTGTGGTAGGTGTAGAATACTGCTACCGGGTTACTGCTGTATTTTTTGATGGCGCTCAAAGCATAGCTTCCAATGAAGATTGCGCCTACCTCAAGCGTGATGTGCCTGTAATTACGCATGTTAGCAACGATACCGCCGACCTTTCGCTAGGTAATGTGCTGGTTGATTGGACACAGCCCATTGAGCTGGATACCATTCAGTATCCTGGGCCATACCGATATGTGTTGTTGCGTTCCGAAGGGTTGGTGTGGAACGACCCACAGCAGGTTGCCGTATTTAGTGGGCTTGACGACACCTCTTATTATGACAGATCGGTTAATATCAATTCAATTTC
Organism: uncultured Lentimicrobiaceae bacterium; assembly: GCA_964459525.1. Taxonomy (GTDB): domain Bacteria; phylum Bacteroidota; class Bacteroidia; order Bacteroidales; family F082; genus UBA6244. The sequence goes on from CAYWNI010000021.1 coordinate 15,641, forward strand.
ATTTCCGTACAGTTATAAAGTTGATTTGGAGAGCGAAACGGTTGGCTATATCGGCAGCTCCCAGCAAGCTTCTTCCATTTTTCTTGAAACATTTCCTACCGATCACGAAATCAAACTCGAATGGACTCCCTTAGTGCCTTGGTCGAATTACATGTTCTATTTGTACCGAAAAGACCCTGGGCAGACTGATTATCAGTTGATCGATTCCACAACCAATTTGTTTTATCGTGACCGTGAGCTCGTAAATGGCATGGAGTATTGTTACTATCTGGTTGCGCATGGTCGTTATTCTATTCCGGGCATTCAACAACCGTTGATTAACGTAAGTCAGCTTACCTGTGCCATTCCCATTGACAATATACCGCCCTGTCAACCAGAGTTATCTGTTTATACCGATTGCGAAGAAGTGAGCAACGAGCTAAGGCTATATCTGCCTTACGACTCATGTAGTTATGATGCGTTAAAATACTATGTGTACTACATTCCGCCAGGATGCAGTATGGAGATATTGATTGATTCTGTTGATTTTATTTTTCACGACACAAGCTATTACCTGCACACCAATATCGACTTTGTTGTGGGCTGCTATTATGCTACGGCCATCGACTCGGTGGGAAATATAAGTCAGCCAAGTGCCATTGAATGT
>CAYWNI010000022.1:0-15496 GCA_964459525.1 uncultured Lentimicrobiaceae bacterium
CCCTTAATAAAATACTTTTTGGATAAATACTTTTGTTAGTACATTGTTCGTAGTTCAAGTAAACAGATGGAACTAAAATCATTAAACACACAAATATCTTACCCTGAAAAAGAACTATCTGAAAAGGAATTATCGGATATAATTGAAAGTTATTGGAATATTATTTTTCCTGAAATAGATCTTATAAAAAGAGAATTTCAATTAGCAGGACAGGTTCGTGATAGTGAAACAGGTGGAAGAGTTGATTTTTTTGCGTACAACCCACAATCCCAGAGATTTGTAATAATTGAAATCAAGAAGAATTACAACAAAAATATTCGAAGTCAGATATTTGATTATGCAGAATTCATAGAAGATAATTTTGATTTAGTTTTTTTACAGGCAAAAGAAATACTTCCAAACCTCCAAGTAAAAAGAGATACATTTGAATTAATTCTATTTGCAAAATACTTTAAACCTGCTGACTACTCTCGCATTAACAAATTTGAATATTCCACGAAATTAATCACATATAATTTTTTTGAAAACAATCATATTATCATCAATACTCACGAAAACAAATCACTAAAACCGATTATAAAAAAACGAGACAAATCCCCATTACCCATAAATGACGATGAATTTAAAATGAAAATTAATGAAATTTTCTGGCGATTTTTTAATACAGCAACTTCTTCTAAGGTATTATCAAACAATAAGGAATATAAAACGGATGGAGCAGAACTTTTTTTACGTATTGAAAAAGCACACAAAGAATTTAACAACTATTTAATAGAAAATGAACTTCCAATTGTTTCTGCAAATCTTTTAAAAAAAATTCTACAAGCAGACAGCTCATACAAGGGCAGGAAAAAATCATTACGATTTGACAATCAGGTTAGCTCATCTTACATTTTCAATTTGTTAGAAATAAATATGAAATAAAATAACGACTGCATAACAATTTATAGAAATAATAGCGGAGACAGTTGTAAATTCAAGGCTTATAGCCCGCTTCAACTTTCTTGTAATTTGACAGGATTGCGATAGGTGGTAGGCTACTATTCTTATGCTAACTATTTTAAAACCAAAACCAACCGCCTTTTTTCATCTGTTTTAATTTTTTCTTAAGGTCTTTTGAACTTAAGTTTAGAGCAAGTATTTTGCCTTCGCCATTCAACAATACACTCGATGGAATCGACTTGATATTGTATGTTACGGCTGCATCGCATTTCCATCCATTCATATCACCAATATTCACGAAATCTCCAGTGCCATCCCTTTCAATGCTATTTTTCCAAGCCATTTCGTTTTTATCCAGCGATACCGAAACGATCATAAAGCCCGTTTCCCCATCCTTAAATTCAGCGGTTTTGAACTCGTTTAAAATTTCGATTAGCTCGGGTGTTTTTTTACGACAGGGAGCGCACCACGAAGCCCCAAAACTCAGAAGAATAACCCTATCCTTAATTTGAGAAAGTGTCACTAAATCGCCGTTTGTATCGGGAAGTTGGATTTCCGGTGCCATATCGCCAATTATTATCCCCTCTAGGTTTGCCTTTTTTTGAGCAAAGCCGTTGTTTGTCAGAAAGTAAAACAAGATAAAAACTATGGATAGTGCCTTTTTCATACCAAACCCGATCTAAAATTATTTGCGATCAACTTGCAATAGTTTGAGGGAATAGAAGAAACTAAATCCAATACATCTTATTTCTTGAATACTCCCATTGCATTTTCAAAATTATACTTTTTTTCGATACCCTATTCATCCGTTGTTTGTTAATTAGCGGGCGCAATTGAATACCTAAAAACGACTTTATATATTTATATTAAAAAAGTTAAAGCTTTAAAAGTCTTCATTTGTTTACATGTTTCTTGATCAGATTCTAAATTTTACTATCAGAATTAATGATCTGAACAGCTTAGTTAATTGGAATGTAAAACATACTATAATGACTCTTTTGTGAAGATTTTTTATTGGGAACTGTTGTCTGACATCGATTATTTTCATAAATTGCCATACGATTTGTGAAAACCTTTAAATTCACTTTCGCTTTTTTGTCTTTTAACTCGTTCATTCAGCTACCAATTTGAGTATGAAAATAATATGTTTAGGAAATTATCCACCACGTAAATGTGGTATTGCAACTTTTACTGAAAACCTGGTTAAATCGATTATGCATGCAGCTGAAAACCACTACCTTAAAATGGAAGTGGAGGTTATAGCCATGAATGATGGGCAACAACTTTACGACTATCCTGAAATTGTGAAATGTACCATTGCTGACCAAAATTTGGAACAATACAACAGGCCGTCGATTATGTAAATGCTTCAGGAGCCGATCTTTTTCTCTTACAACATGAATATGGCATTTTCGGTGGCAATAGCGGGCTGTTTCTGCTCACTTTACTTAGAAAAATCAAAATACCGGTAGTTTCTACACTCCATACGGTACTTCAATCTCCCTCCTTTCATCAGAGAGAAGTCTTAAAAAGAATTGCTCAATATTCCGAAAAAGTTGTGATTATGAATGGTTTGGCCATAAGCATTCTGAATGATGTTTACCAAATACCATTTAGCAAAATCGTAAAAATCGAGCATGGTGTGCCTGATTTTGAACATACCGACCTGTCGAAGATTCATCGTCCACGTAGTTGGGACAAAAGAAGTGTTTTACTCACTTTCGGATTAATCGGTAGAAGCAAAGGAATTGAAACTGTGATAAAAGCCCTTCCTGACATTATTAAACAACATCCTGAGGTGCTGTATGTTGTGTTAGGAAAAACGCATCCACATGTGGTGGCACATGCAGGTGAGGAATACCGCGAATACCTGATTCAGCTTGCCAAAGACCTAAATGTTGAAGGCCATGTTGAGTTTATCAACGAATATGTTACCGAACTTGATTTAATCAATTATCTGCTCTCGTGCGACATGTATGTAACGCCCTACCTGAATAAAGCGCAGATTACCAGTGGAACCTTATGCTACGCGGTTGGAGGTGGTTCTGCTGTAATTTCAACACCCTATTGGCATGCAGAAGAACTGTTGGCAGAAAATCGTGGTCGGCTGTTTGATTTTAGAGATCATCGCGGATTATCCGACATTGTTAATCAACTCCTAAACAACCCAGACGAGTTAAAAATACTTAGTCAACGTGCTTTTAAATATGGACTCACCATTACCTGGCCAAAGATTGGCTACCAGTACATTTCCCTTTTTCAAGAGGTTGTTTCCAACCATTTACCCTTACAAGGAGTAGAAAAACAGGCTGTTTTCACCATTCCTGAATTTAGCATAAAACACCTTGAGCGACTAACCAATGAAAGCGGAATTATTCAACACAGTTTTGGAAGTGTACCCAATTACCAAACAGGTTACTGTGTTGATGATAATGCCAGAGCGTTGATAGTTAGTCTGTATGCACAGCAACAACTAAACGATAACACCAACAATTTAACGCTCATCTATCGATACACTTCTTATTTGGCCTATTTGCAAAACGAGGATGGCACTTTTAAAAACTACCTTACCTACGATCATCAACAAACAGAGGATAAAGGTTCTGATGATGCCTATGGAAGGGCTCTGTGGGCCTTAGGCACCTTGATTAGATATGCTCCAAATGATTCCCTGTATCAAGTAGGAATGGAGCTTTTTTATAAAGCTTTGGATAGAATTAACGATCTGACCCATGCGCGAGGCTATGCCAATTGTATTTTTGGTCTTTATCACTACATCAAAAAATTTCCCGATCAAGAACGCTTTGTAATCCTATTGATGGATTTAGCCAATAAACTCATTCAAAAATTTGAGGATTTTCACCAAAAGGGCTGGGATTGGTTTGAAACTTCCATTACTTATGATAATGGTCTTCTGCCGGCCTCACTTTATTTGGCATATGAACTAACTGAAAAAGAGGAATACCTAAATGTTGCAGAAAAATCGCGGCTGTTTTTAGAAACTAAATGCTTTACTAGCCAGCAACTTACGTTGATTGGAAATAAAAATTGGTGGCTATCACACCACGCAGATAGTAGTCGATATGCTCAACAACCCATTGATGCTATGGCCATGGTATGGCTTTACGATTGTGCGTACAAAGCGACAAGAAAAGGCGAGTTTAAACAAAAAATCACCTCTTGCTTCGACTGGTTTTTGGGCAAAAATGATCTAAATTTACCCTTATACGACGATCAAACGCATGGATGTAATGATGGTTTGGAAGAGGTAAACGTTAACAGAAACCAGGGGGCGGAGAGTATCATTGCCTACCTGTTGTCATGGTTATTGGTTAAACCCTATCAGTATCCATAATCAGGTTATTTGTTTAGTATATTGTGTAAGCGTAAAACCAATAAGTCCTTATCGATGGGTTTTTTGATGTATTCCACAGCTCCCATTTGCAGGCCTCTTATTTCTGCTTGTTCACTGGTGTGACCCGAAATAAACACAACCGGAATGTCAATGTTGTTCTGGTTAATATATTCAAGCAGTTGATATCCATCAAAATGAGGCATGGCAATATCCGACAGGATGAGATCAAATTTTTGCTGGGCAATCTGCATCAAAGCCACAATACCATCGGGTGCAATTTCCACTTCATATCCCGCAGACTTTAGTATAGCCGAAATAATTTTTTGGTTAATCACCTCATCTTCAACTACCAAAATGCGGTGTTTTTTTTCCTCATCAGGGGATTTTGCCTTTTTGTAATCCGAAGGTATTAATCTGCTTAACAATTCATCTATGGGAACACAAGCGTATGTTGAGGCTGTATCAGACATGGCATAGGGCAACACCAACTCATCATTGTTTATAATAGAACCACACGAATATACCACATTGGGAACATAGCCCTCTCGTTCATCTTCATTGGGCGACAGTAGAGGTTCACTGAGTTGTCCTATGATTTTTGTGGGATCATTCAAGTCGAGCAAGGTTGCACCCAAACTGTATTTGCGCATGGTGCCTACCCCATGGGTAATGACAAGCCAGCCATATTCTGTCTCGATGGGAGATCCACAGTTGCCTATCTGAATAAATTCCCAAGGAAAGCTCGGCCCCTGAATTTTTTTTGCTTCATGCCACAGGTTAATATCATCAGAAAACATGATGTAATTGTTTACACCATCGAGACGTGAAAGCATTGCATATTTTCCGTCTATTTTTCGAGGAAAAAGTGCCATGCCCTTATTTTGTGCATTTTCACCATGAATGGGCATAATTTTAAAATCATAAAAATCTTTGGTCTCTACCAATTTTGGCATGATTGAAAAGCCATTGTAAGCCGTATAAGTGGCATAGTATTTAATGGTGCCATCATCTTCGGTGAATTTAACAAAACGAGCATCTTCTATACCGTTACTTTCGGCAGCGGCTATGGGGAATATTACCCTTTCGGAGATCGCAGTATCCAGCGAGAAAGAAATTTCATAATGTGAATCTGCCAGCCAATTTATCGTTTGAAACATATGCTTTTGCTGGGCATCAGGGTCTATTTCTTGCTTGGCTTGTTGTACCGCATTGTTGAGCTCATTGTAGTCAAATTCGAAACGTAATTTATCCATTACAGAGCTAATAATTTCGCTGGGAATATGCATTTCGTGTAATTTTTGACAAAAAGTTTCTTTTTGATACACATAATTTCGAATGGCTTCTGGTTCGTCAACCAATTTGCCAACTGGCTTTAGCTGAAGGTTATTGTCCTTATCAAGAATACCACCCCTGAAAACGATAGATGAAATATGCCCTTCTCCCGTGGCTCTAAAACTAATGATCACACGTTTTTCGCCCTCCTGAAGACCCGTTTGATCTGGGTCGGCCACCATGGAGGGATTAAAAAATGCAGCCGATTCAATGGAGTATTCACTTGTAAAGTAAGCCCCGATAAGCAGGCGTTTATGTTCTGACAAAACCGTCAAATCTCCATTCCGCCCAGCTATAATATCCCGCACCCGATCGAAGTGTTTTTGGTAAATTTTTGAAATATTACGGTGCCTGGCCGAAAAATCACGAAGCGACTGATTGAGAACCAGTTGAGCGGCTTGTTCGGGCATATCAACCACCTTTTTTATAATGGATTGTACCCGTGTTTCGGGTCCAGGGAAAAAGAATCGGGTTATTACTCTTTTTGGATCGGAATAAAACCTCAAGGGTTTCCTAAAAACGGTCGTGCTCATGGCAATTGATTTGAAGGTTTGGAAATCGTATCAAAAATAGCAAAATATTTAAATCAAATACTGCTTATTACGGTTGTTGGTGTATGCCGATCAATGAGACATTTCATTCCATGGTGATGTTTTCATTTTTCGATGGCTTGATTCTTGAAGGTTGGTTGCTGGATATTGCTGAAAGAAACTGCAAGCTTAATCCCCGCGACGGCATGGGACTTCTGTAGGTCTAGCGAAAACAAAAGAGGTTTCACACAGTTTAATACGGCTGCAATCTGGTAATCAGGCTCACCTCATGCTTATCCCAAAAACATGGCGAAATGCACCGCAACAATGCGCCCGTCATTAAAATATTGTGTTCGTAGATCTGCCGAAAGAACAAAAGATTTCTTCAATGGTTTATTAAGAAGCTTTTCCAGATCAAACAAATGTCGGGCATCCGATTCTGTCACCTTTTCGCTTTGTTTTATTTCAAATGCATAAAAACCATCTTCCACCTCTATCAATAAGTCAACTTCTTTGCCATCGTGGGTGCGCAAATGAAACATTTCTGCCCTGGGATCATAATATTTCATTTGTTTGTACATCTCCGTTACCAGAGCACTTTCAAACTCGTTTCCAGTCATTCCGCCTTTCTTTTGAAGGACTGCTTGCAAAACACCAAAATCCATAAAATGAATCTTAGACATTTTCGAAAGTCTTTTATTCAGGTTGCCTGACCATGCCGGCAACACTAAAAGTTGATAGCTCATTTCGAAATACTGCAAATATTTTTGGGCCGTTTTGCTGCTAAGCCCAATACGTTTACCAGAGTTTGAAGCATTGAATAAGGAAGAAGTATTGGCGGCAAAAAGTTTTTGCAGCTTTATAAAAGGCTCGAGTTCACGAAAATTGGCCAGATCGCGCACATCACGTTCCAGATAGGTACGTACATAATTGGAAAGCCAACTGTAGCGCTCTTCATCATTCAAGCTTTCGTCGCATAGCGCCGGAAAGCCACCAAATTTCTGATAATGATTCCAGGCAGCTTGTTTTTCGGTGTGGGCGGGATGTAGCAAAAAGGAGGGGAGTATTTCGGACATATCTTCCTCAAGGAGAAGCTGTATAAAAAGCGATTTTTTTACCTCATCATCCCAAGAGTGCGTCGACAGTTCTGGCAAAGTCAATGGAAATATCTCATATATACTGACTCTTCCGGCGAGACTTTCCTTTACTTTTTGAAGTAAAAGAAGCTGACTGGAGCCCAGAAGCACATATCGTGGTTCCTCCCACTGATCGTAAACAGATTTGATGCTCTCGATTAATGAAGGCTCTTTTTGAACTTCATCAAGAATGACTTTCGGATACATACTTCTCCATTGTTTTGCGCTCAGTGCCGCATAGGAAGGCCTTAAAACCGGATCTTCGATGGAGATATACTCATAGTCTCCAAAAATCTTTCTGGCTAGTGTGGTTTTACCAGTTTGCCGTGCTCCGGTCAAAACAATTATCCGCCCGGTCGTTTTTTCAGATCTGGCTTTGATTTGGTTTCTTATGGCTCTGTTTCTCATTTTTAACTATTTAAACCGAATTTCAGGATGTAAGCTTAACGGATATTTTCAACAAAATTAGCACGATTTATAAATAAAGCAAGGCTTAATTCCAAAATTTACGCCGAAATCAGGAATTGTATTCCAAAATTTACGCCCAAAATTGGAGTTTAATTCCAATTTTTACTCAGTAATGGTTAAGGAATAGGTTACTATTGCTAACTTTTTGAAAAATAACAATGGTGTAAATCAGATTTATGTCCTAAATTTATACGTTTTTTTGAAATTAAAATTTACCAAAGCATGGCCATAGAGAAAAAGGAAATAAGAAAAGCTATTCTGGAAATACAAAATCAATATCCGACGGATAACTTGATAACAAGCTATCAGGATTTCGTGGATTATCGAGAAGTGCTGCATCTATACCAATACAATGTCGCTTTGTTTTGCAATATGGTGGATTTGACATTTCGTTTGTGGAGCACAGAGGCACGGATTAGCCGGTTGTCGTTGCTACAAGTGACTAAGCGTTATTATACTTTGGCGGAAAACAGAGAGCTGCCAGAGCGAACCCGAAATCAATTGTTTGATTTGTTTAGCAAGGTAGTTATCGAGGACGGATTGAAAATGGCAGATCGCGGCAAATTGGATGCAAAAAATGCTTTGAATTCGTTGCTGTCAGGGAGGAGGTTGACAGAAGATCAGCAGCAGTTTTTGTGCGATCAGGTTGAGTCTTCACATCATGTGTTGAACCGGGTGTTGCGGTATCCTGAGCCAGCTACTGTTATTAGTCAATGGGCGAGGGATTATTTTGAGGATGACCGCTACAGAACGCGTCGAGCCGAACTGGTGGGATGGTTGATGGATGAGGATACTGATTTTGTGGTGGAATATGGAGTACTGGAAGCGGATCTGGAATTTATGTTGCGGGAGGATGCACAGCGTATTGCTACCTTTGAACAGGATCTTGATATTTATCGGGCCATTACTCGGGAACTGGCTCCAGGACTGGAACCGGAGGATATGCTTAGAGTAGACCGGAATTTGCTGATCCCAGATTATGTGAGCTACCAGAATCCGTTTGCGGCGTTTGCTCAGGAAAAACCGGAGTTTAAGGCCATTCGATGGAATTACAATACTGGACTTTTAACAGATAGTAAGTATAACTATTTTAAACCCAATATTGAAAAGGAACGTGCTTATTTTTATGATCATCGAGAGGAAAATTTTTGTGTAACGATGGCCTGGGGAGTGGCGTATAGTCGGCTTGACATTTCTGTTAAAGAGGAGCTGTTAAAGCGGTTTTTTAGACCGGAGGTGGAATATACGTTTTTTAAGATTGCGAAGAGGTTGAAGAGTGTGGGATTGCTTGAATGGTTGGGGGTTTTATGATTTTGGCCAGCGTAATGCTGGTGATATAGTGGTTTTGAAAAGACAAGTATTGTAGAATATTTGGTTAATAGGTGCGAAAATTTGATGTTAATTACCATAAACCATTTCTACAAGTTCCGTATTAAGGTATGCTGGCTTGCACACCTATACTTCTTTCCCAAAGGATAAAATGAGGCTTTTAAGTTCATGGTTTGGGACTACCTCAATGGTCACAGTCAATCCTGTTTCATCGTATGATTTTTTCTTTTGTGAGCCATGTAGTGGTTTGGTCAAAATATATGGAGCTTGTTTGGGAGAAAACCAAAGCTCTATTAGTTCAGTAGATACATTTTTGGATTTGGTGATTCCAATTATATCTTCAAAATATTCCGAAAAATCATATTGCATATTAGGAGTAAAGTGCTCTGTTGATTGGGAGATAGATAGTATTCTGTCGAGTGATCGTATTGAAAGGGTATCGAACCGATCTGCTTGACCAAATAAAAACCAACGATTATTGTATTGTTTTAGATAGTAGGGGCTTATGACTGAATGGTTTGATTTTTCCGATTTGAATGACTGATATTCGATGTTGATTGTTTTTTTATACATGATAGCATTAAAAATCGTTCCTAAATGTTCAATTCCTTTAAGGTATTGATTCGAATCGAAGCTGATAATTTCCTGTTGATCATCATGTTTTCCGAATGACTGTTCGAATTTAGTCATCAATTCCTCTATCCAGGTAAATTGAGGCAGCCCTTTAAATCTAGAGAGAATTAACAAGGCTGATTTGATCTGTTCTACTTCCAATTCATTTAAGGGAGAATTGCTGATCGAAAAAGTTATATCTTCATAACTATAGTATTTTCTGTCTCCATCAAGTATTTTCATTAAGGGAACAGACCAACCCTTTTCGCTTTCCATAAATTTTATATCTTCATACAGTTGCCTTCGTTTTATACCATCAGTTTTTGGATTATGATAAGCAAGGGCTTGATTACATTCATAAAGCAGGTCATCAAGTGAATATCGACGTCCCGGATTCCTGAAACATTTATCAAGTGTTTGATAGCGGATTATTGCATTTTTGTTCGATGACACAATAACTGGTTTTAATTCGAATTGATTTCAAAGATAATTATTATTTTTATGTGCAGATACACTGCATGTGTACAATGTATTATTGCAAAATATTGATAAATAACTGTACATGAACTTCTTTGATAATAAATCTCCGAAACGAAAAAAGCTTCCTATTGAAGCTAAAATCTTCCTATTTCTTTTATGGATTGTCTTATTGATGATTCAAATTGGAAGCCTGAAAAATGATAAACCAGTTATCGTGGAGCCTTGGCCACCCTCAATTGATTATGAGGCAGAAGCTCAAAAGAATAAGGATCTTTATTATAGAAAAACTAGTACACGTCATGTGGAATCTTGGAAGAATGATGAAAAACAGGAGACGGAGAACTGGAACGATTTTATTGAGGAACTGGATCACCTTGGACTTTCAGTCTATGATCCAGAAGCTGAAGAAATATGGGAAAACTTTAAATAGATCAAAGATATGACCTTACACGAAGCAATAGTTAAAACACTAACCATGGCAAACAAATCCATGACAACCAAAGAACTGGCGGATACAATCAACATAAATAAGCTTTATCAAAAGAGAGATAAATCATCGATAACTGCGTACCAGATTCATGGGAGAACAAAGAATCACCCACAATTGTTTAATCGGGCTGGTAGTATGGTGAGCTTAAAAGGAAAAATGGAAGCAATAATAAAACCTCAGATACTACCTGAAGTAAGAGAATCTAATTCTGTTGCTATTCAAATTGACAATACTGATCCTACTGAAAAAGAGCGGTTGCTTATGGATGAAAAGCGATGCTTAAATGTAAAAGCTATTGAAGATATTGTCCCCTCATTGCCCGGTTTGTATTGTATCAGAATCAAGAAGGGTGAGATACTTCCATGGCCGTTTAAAAATGAATTGATTAAAAGACAGAGCAATCTGTTATATATTGGAATAGCAACCAAATCATTAAAAAGGCGTTTTTTAGAGCAGGAATTGCGTGCACAAGGTCACGGAACTTTCTTTCGTAGTCTTGGGGCTATGTTAGGATTTTTGCCACCATTTAAATCGCTCAAATACAAGAAGAACAAACGAAATTACACATTTTCTGAAGAAGATGAAAAAGCAATCATTTGCTGGATAAATGAAAATTTATTGGTGAACTGGGTGATTTCCAATTCAGAATTAGAAGATGTGGAAACCCAATTGATCAGAAAACATGTTCCTTTATTGAATATTGCTAAAAATCCGAGATCGATAGGTGAGTTATCCAAATTGAGGAAACGGTGTGTTGAGGTAGCTAATGGTAAATTACAAGCATAGCATTGTTTTCTGAAGTTAAATCCATATTTTTGAAGAACCAATAAACCCAGCACAATTATGAGCGTTGATAAGATCATAATCGAAAATTTCAAAATATTTGAAGGTCAGCATATTTTCGACCTAAAAGACATGAATATCTTTACCGGCCCTAACAATTCCGGTAAGAGTACCCTGATGAAGGCAATTGCTCTATTCTCCAGCGGTTTAAAGAAAAGTGATTTCCCAACAATCAATTTACCTGAAAGTAATGCAGGAGAGTTTAAGAAACTGATAAATAATAAATCTAAGGGAGATTCATTTAAAATTGGTTTCTATATTGAATTGGGTGAAAAGAACACGCCTTATAAAGTATTGTATGAATTTGTCGCTTATGAGAATGGTATTTTGGCCCCATTTGCTAGTATTGAGGTTTTCGATCCTGAGGACATCTTATTATTAGCAATTTATAATAGGGAAATATACACAGTTACCGAAGAGAATGTAGAGTATGAATTAGTAGACAATATAAAGACAAGGAGTTTTCCATATAGGACACCTGCCGATGGTACAGACGAAAGCCAATTAATGGTTAGAGTAAATGTGAATAGATTAGAAGTGTACCTTTCTCAAAATAGCAAAAAGAAGTTGAGACCAATAATTTCACATTTGAAATCTATTCAAGGGAATCAAGGCAATTGGTGGTTAGAAGCGTTCATGGAGTATAACTTTAACTACGACCTGGAAAATTTACGAATGGATGATTTACTGCGTGATATCCAGTTAGATAAAGTGTATAATTTGGGAGGGTTTGAGATCAGAGATTTGCTCTATCATGATTTAGAATATGTGCTTGAAGGAGACAATTTAGAACTTGAAAAGTTTTACGAAAGAGGAAAGAAAAAGCTGCGATATGATGTGATGATCTCAGAGTTTTTTCAGCCAATCTTTCTGGGGATAGCCGAAGGTCTGGAAATATTTAAGGAAAGAAATTATAGTCATATCACCTTTCAGAATTTTAGCCAAAGACTAATTTTAAAAAACGCTACAAATGCCTATTTATTCAGGCTACTGCCTAAAATTGAATATGGTGACAATGGTGTTAATTATTTTGTGCGACAATCGTTAAAAATATTCGATATTGATGGATTTGTTAGTTTAATGCCTCATATAAATTCCGCACTTGAAATAAATCTTGTAACCGGTTTAAATAAAGCTGATGAGATAAAGAAAATTAAAATGTTAGAGGATCCAGATAGCCCTAGAAATCCTTTTAACAAAAATGAGGCATATGATCCAAGGGATAGTTTTATCACGTATGATGAAAAATATTCAAATATGCCAAAGCAAAATATTGTCGACCTCGGAAAAGGAACTGCCAATTTGATTGGCCTTATTTTAAAAACATTTACTGTTCTGCAAGAAAATGAGGACTCAAAAAATAGACACAATAAATCCAACAAAGCTTTGGGTAAAAAAGTTATCCGCATGCCGAAAAAACTAATCTTAGTAGAAGAACCTGAAGCTTTTTTGCATCCAAACTGGCAATCCAAGCTGACTGATTTTTTTCTTTATTGCATGAAGTATAGTAGGAAGTTTGATGTGACATTTATGATAGAAACCCATAGCGAGTACCTAATAAGGAAACTTCAGTATTTAACCGCAAAAGGTGAAATATCATCTGATGATTCCATCATCTACTATTTTCAAAACCCAGATACTATTTCGGGGGATGAAATACATAGAAAGCAATTGATTATTCGTCCGGATGGATTGATGGATGAAGATTTTGGAAAAGGATTTTTTGATGAATCAACACGATTAACATGGGAATTACTGTCTCTTCAAAATAAAAATTAGCATGCTAAACACAGTTATTGATTATAACATATTTGATCATTTCACTAAGAATGCACCAAAATCGCCCCTCATTGGGTCATCAGAAGAATATAAATCTTGGCTTTCGTTTTGGGATTTTCTCAAACAAGGATCCAATGTAATCATTACTAGTGCGAATGAAAAGAATACAGATATACGCAACAGCATTTTTGTCAACGAATTAACTACCGGAAGGAACAAAACAACCATCAGTCTTGACCAGAATAATTTTGTCAGGCCATATAAGTGTAAATTCCCTGTCAAGCAGGATAAGCAGACTGTTTTCTTTTTAAATGAGCCGGATATTTCAGCACAGGATAAATACCGAAAAAATAACGGATTTCCTTTTGGTTTTTTTGATGACTATTTTCAAGCATGGAGGCAAATCGATTTTGATAATGAGAATCTTACGCTTCACAATCGAAAAACCGCAGACGAAAAAAGTGTTTTTTCATGGCAAAGATTCTCCAAATATCTTTTGCCATTTACAGATGTAATTATTAGAGATGATTTTCTCTTCAAGCGTAAAGAAGACATTCAGGAAATATTAGGTGCTATAGTTAACTCATTAGAAAAAAAAGCAGTTCAAAAGTATAATCTATTAATAATTACCAACCGTAATCATTTTGATAACTCATTTAATTCGAACCTTGAAGAAGTATACAATTATTTAACTAAAAATATTTTCAAGAATTCTAGAGCCAACATTGGCATAGTTCATAGTTCACGTGAACACGATAGATTTATTTTTTTTAATTACCTTCAGGTTACATTTGGTAAAATACCTGACAAATCAACAATCCCTACAATGGTTACCTTTTATCCTTATACCAAACCTAAAAACTATTCTTTATCAAGAGAAATTTTACAAGACATCAAGAGTTTGGTTAACAATGCTATTCAAAACAATGCAACTGCGGGTAATATTCAAAATTCCCTTTTGGAGTTTGACAGAACAAATAGTTAAATATCCCTCAACAATTTTTTTTATGAAAACACAAGAAATACAGAAACATTTTGAGCAATTTGAAGGTGTTGCTGCTGAATATGAAGGTGTAGAGTGTTGGAGGGCTAGAGAAATGCAGAATCTTCTTGGTTACAGCAAATGGGAGAATTTTGAGAAAGTGATACTAAAAGCTAAAGAAGCTTGTAATAACGCAGGGGAAGAAACACAAAACCATTTTCCTAACATCAGGAAAATGGTTGAAATAGGTTCTAAAACAGAAAGACCTATTAGTGATTGACCAAAAGAAAAATTGTCCTTGAAAATTTAGCCCCTCTCTCAGCTTAGTTTGCAACTAAGCTGCCATATCCTTTTGCTAATCTGATCGTTATTGAAAGCTCCTTTCTACATTTCCTCTCGTTTGAGCGCAGCGGTAACGAGAATGCAACTCCTCTGCCTATTGAAGACCCACGTCATCGCGAGCGTAGCGACGCGATCTGTTATAGTCATGTGTTTCGGAGATTGCTTCGTCATACTTCCTCGCAATGACGCTAGGTTCTCGCATTAGGTTTTCTAAGGCAACTTGTTGTCATTTCGATCGCAGTGAGAAATCTCACCCACCTCAAACAAAAAAACCGATTCAACACAAAAGCTGAATCGGTTTTTTAAACGACTGTTATACCGACAGCCGCTATTTCTCAAAATCCTTACAACGGGATATTCCCATGTTTTTTTGGCGGAAGCGAATCCGTTTTATTGGCGGTCATTTCCAGTGCTTCCAATATCTTTCTGCGGGTGTCGTGGGGCTGAATAATTTCGTCGATATAGCCCAGTTCGGCAGCTTTGTATGGGCTGGCGAAATTGTCGCGGTATTCATCAACAGCTTTTTGACGTTCTTCGTCGCTCAATCCACCCCGATAAATAATGTTTACAGCACCTTCTGGACCCATTACCGCAATTTCGGCAGTAGGGTAGGCGTAGTTCATGTCGGCACCAATGTGTTTGCTCGACATTACATCGTATGCGCCACCATAAGCTTTGCGTGTAATGATGGTTATTTTAGGAACAGTGGCTTCCGCGAAAGCGTACAGCAACTTAGCACCATGCTTGATAATGCCACCAAATTCCTGGGCCGTTCCGGGCAAGAAACCGGGCACATCTTCAAAGGTAATCAACGGGATGTTGAAAGCGTCGCAAAAACGCACAAAACGTGCTGCTTTGGTTGAACTGTCGATGTCG